>NZ_JARPLU010000036.1:25469-35595 GCF_032349615.1 Limnospira sp. PMC 1279.21
GACTGCTACACCCGCCCCGGTGCTAAAGCCAGCCACAGCACACAGGATAAGACTGCTGCACCCGCGTAGGGTGCTTCGCATCGGACAAGCTACGGGAAAAACTAGGATAGGGGCGGGTTATGAAGATTCTGGTGAAATAGAGGATGGATGGGAGAACCCGCCCCTACGGATGGTGATGGACGCGGAAAGATAACAGATTGCTAAAAAATAATAGTAATAGTATCAGGGTGATTGGGTAACTTTATAGGGGCGGGTTATGAAGACTCTGGTGAAATAGAGGATGGATGGGAGAACCCGCCCCTAGGGATGTGATGCACGCCCAAAGATAACAAATTGCTAAAAAACAATAGTATCAGGGTGATTGGGTAACTTTAGTTGAACCAATGGGGGACTCTGACGATAGATAATCGCGCCACTACAGCCAGTAACAGGACCTTGAAACAAAAGACGCTGACCATCATCCGCTTCGACAAACATATTGCCAATACAGACCCTACCGCCGCGACTATCAACCTCGATTTGTAGCAAATTGAGAGTATGCAGATCGGTAATTGTCGCCTTGAGGAGGTGATCGCGTTTAACGACCCGCACTTCAATGGAATCAATACGGAAACTATAAGCATGACCATCGGAAGAGGAAAGATTTAGCTGCACTCCAGGGGGCAACCCTTGGACAAGATTGATAGCGGCTTGCTGGGATTTATGGACTGTCAAACGGTCTATGGGTGGCAGATCGGTAGGTAAAGCGTCTAAATCAATCCTCCAATCAGAGGCTTTGCGGTTAATCTCCTCCTGAATAGCGACAGCCCGCCTAGTGTCAACGTTGGCCGCATAATTTTGCTGTTTAATTTTATTAACAATCCAACGTTGTCGAGCAAACACCTTTAAATGCAGGTTTTCGGCTTGAACAAACTGCTCATAAAATCGTAAAGTCCGCACCAAATCGCCAATTCTTTCGAGGACTATGCCGACTTCGGGAACTGCTAGATAGGTTTTCCAATCGGAATTAGATAATACTTGGTCTATGAGGGTCATATAGCGAGAGCGAGCAATGCGGACCTGTTGTGGGGTCAAATTAGAGCGAGCCAGTTGTCGGATTAACTCAAACTGTAAGCTCTTGATTTCGGATGGAGAACACTCTTCTAAGGCGGCGATCGCATCAGACCATTGTCGGGAGCGCATCAAATATTCTACCCAGTCACGGTAGCGATTTTGTGCAAGTAAAGCGCGTCTAACACATTCGCCATATTTTAACCACTGGGCGGTGACGGGACGACCGGCGCGTTCCCATTCAGCAATAATGCGATCGCTATTTCCGGCTCGTTCCAAATAAGCCAAACCTTCTGGGAAGCCTAATACATCAGCTAAAGCAATATTATATTCCCGTCGGTCAGTAGACCCACAACGCTGCCAACAGCGGACCGCCCGCCGCAAGTTTTTGGCTCGATAGAAGCATTCCCCAGCAATATCTAGGAGGCCATCATATTTGGCTTCATCTAAGGCTTCCAATACATCACCAAATCTTTGCCATTGGGGGAGAGATAATCGCTTTTCGGCCATCAAACGTTTGATTCTGCTGGCATATTCAGAAATGGCAGCTTTCCAGGGTTTGCGGTTGTGGTCCGGCGTGCGAGAACCGAGGTGGGGGCGCCCAGAACTATACTGGGTACTGGCATTTGATCCTACATAATTGGATAAACTGACTTTTCCCGGGTCGGTAGTAGATTTTTGGGCTAGGACTTCTTCTAAAAACAGGGTAAATGCAAAGACCACAGCTAAGGTTTTGGTGGGGGTTGCCATGAATTCTACTAGGGGACGTTCTGCTGGTCTTGATTCAGGGAATTGGTGATACCAGTTGAGTAGGGCTTGCCAACATAGACCATGCCAGAAACATTCCCAGGCTGCGTCATTTTCACCACGGCGATAGAACAATAGCCCGGCTTCTCGAAATCGGCGATCGAATCTCAGAGCCCAGGCTTCACATAGTAGGGCTTCTTGTTCCTTTCCGAGTTCGAGATAGAACTGTTTAGCCCGTCGCAGGGAAACTGGATCTTTCTGCATTCGGCCGTTTTCTTCAAATTCTTGGGCTTGTAATTCCCGGTGATCGAGATCGAGATTTTCGAGACTATCGCCCCAATTTAAACCGCCTATATAGCCGTACCAAATTTGGCGATCGTCTGATGCAGCTAAACATTGTTCTAGTTGGTATGCAGATTGGTGCAACGAGTCTGTGGTTGCATATTGCCAGAGGAGGCGGTCTCCAGCTTCTGTGTCAATGACTATTAGGTTAGTGATTCCTCGACTGGCTGCTACATATAATTTATTGAAAAAATACTCTAATTCTAAGGGATGTTCTTGGTCTAAATTGATATAATCCCAAAGCGATCGCCCAAATTCCTTGGCAAACTGTTCGCCAAATTTATATAAAATTACTAGGGGGAATTCTAAGCCTTTGGCTTGAATGGCACTTAACACATTTTTCGGGGGATTGGTTTCGCTGGCTCCCGGATATAACGAAGATAAAAAATCATCATTTCTGATATATGTTAATTCGCCGTTTGCTTCACATGGTACAATAAAAATGGGGGATTTTTCGATGTGGCTTTTGAGGTCATTTACGGAAAAATTACGCTGACCAAAGATGAATTTTTGGGGATGACGAGCATTGGCTATTGGTTGCCATGCTTCCTGGGGTTTGAGTTTGGGAATTTTAAAAACTAGATGCCGCCATAGGTGAATTAAATTGGTCATTTTGACTATGGCTGGGCTGGATCTGTAATTAGATTCTAGTTCATAAAATGACATTCCTAGATTGAGTTTTTGGTCAGGATCTAGGTGAGAAATTACCTGATCAAAAAATGTGGCTTTGACGCTTTGCCAACGAAATCCGGTGGGGTTAAGGGTCTGAAATGGGTCCCCCGCAAAGGCAAAGGGTAAACTGGGAATGGGGGGATACATAACTGAGTCGGAAAATAGAGAGAGTTTGACGATTAGCAATAGTTCTAACTTGGTGAAATCCTGGGCTTCATCACAAAAAATGGCTGTATATTTGGGGAGGTTATCACCTTGGACTTGCAGGACTCGCCGGATTAAGTCTTGGTCATCCCAATAGCCACCATCATGGGTTAGTTTATAGTACCATGGCCATACCTGTTTATAAATGGCATCAAAGACTTCTGAGGAAATGGTTTTTTCTCGGCGAGGAACATCATCATAATCCTCTGGGGTCATGTATTCATCGTTTTGAGTGACGAGGCTATAGCCTTTGATAAATGTGCGGATAATATGCCAGCATAATTCGGGAGAGTAGCGTTTTTGGCGATGGGTACAGTGTTGGCGGAAGTCGTAAAAGGAGATATAGCGATCGCGATCAAATTTGTCGCTTTCTTCTGGAGGAAGTAAATTAATTAGAAAATCTTGGAAGGATTGAAAGCAAGGTTCTAAGGGGGGTTTTTTCTTCAAATTACTGCTGTTGAGCATGAACTTATAGTTAGTTATTAGCAGCTTTTCTACCCCTTGTTTCGCGCGAGTTAGCAGACGTTCATTATAAGTCAAAAATAGTGGTTTAATGACTTTTTCTGGGAGTTTTTGAGCATAAATTTTCCGGTAGCGATCGCAGTATTCAGCAAACAAATAAACCAACATGGTTGATTTGCCACTCCCCGCGCGACCATTAATAAATAACGGTAGAGAATTTTCAGAATCCGGGCTAGAAAGTTCATGTAAAATTCTTTCTTCTTCCACAGAAAGGGCTAAATTAATACCATTATCTGCTTCAATTTCTAGCCAAATTTCCCGATCTAGGACTAAATAGTCTGGATAAGCGCGACGGGTATAACGCGAGAGAATATCAAATGTAATGGGTGTGGAAAAAATACCCTGGGGAAAGTCGAGAGTTAACAGACGGGTCTGTTGTAGCACCGCCTCAATATCGCCGGGCTGGGGTGGACTATCAAAACTGGCTACTAAGAACACTACCCGACGAGGTAAGCCGTCGGCTGTCTCTAAATGGCTATAGAGGACATAATTACTACTGTCTGGTTTACGGGTTAAGTATAAATTTGGCCAGGAAGTGTCCTGTTTTGCCTCCTGTCCTTCGACAATGGCTAGGACAATTTCACCATAACTCTGCCATTGGTCGCGAGTTTCCTGCTGCTGAAATTGTTTGACCCAGACCTCACCTTCACAAATAATACGATCGTCTGTGTTGCGAGTCCAGGTAGGTCGTTGTAGCCAACCGTGATAGATTTCTGGTAAAAATTTTGGACGTAAAGGCCCTTTTTGTCTTTCTTTTTGGCCTTTGATACTATTTTCCAGGTCAGTATAATAAACTAGAGGGTCTAAATGCTTTTTCCCGTAGTCTTCGGGGTTTTGCAGAAAAGACTCATATTCATTACCCCCCCTAGTCAAAACATCCAGTAAACACAATACTCGCTCATTCTTAAAAGGAAAGATTTTCCCTAGCAGTCTCAGATTACGGACAGGCCGCTTCAGATAGGGATAATTCCAGTTAAAATAGGCATGGACAGCAGAACTGCCCTGGGTCTGAATGGCTACCACTAATTCTGCAATCTGACCCTGAATACCAAATTGTTTGGCTTGTTGATCAAACCTGGGGGTAGTGTAAATATACATAGGTCTTGCGGATTTCCAATTAACCCAGGGAGTGCAAACGAATTACAGCAAATCTAACTAATTATACTTACAGATACCCACTAATTGTGTGATAATAACCGTATCAGTATCCGAAACATTCCGGCTCAGGTCTAAGGTGATAGGCTGAAACCTAAGCAGGGGTATGGTTTCAGAAACTGCTGTCGCTTGTCTCCCTTTAACATAAATTGGGCTGTGGCGGGTTCACTGAAATAATTGGGCCGACGCTTCCTGGCTGATGCACATAGTTGTTCAGGGGGACTTACAATATTCATAACTTGCTTTTTTGGGAACGGCTGTTTTAATTAGGTTTGAGAATGCAATCAACTTACAACCAAAATTCTTTGCGGGAACAACAACACCCGTTAATTCGTAGATTGGCGAACAGTATTGAACGCCTGTGGGGTCAGTATTTGGATCTGCAACCCTATCATCTGCCTGATGATTTAGGATATATTGAGGGGCGATTAGAAGGGGAAAGGTTGACTATTGAAAATCGCTGCTATCAAACTCCACAGTTTCGTAAGATGCACTTGGAATTGGCTAAGGTGGGTAGTGGTTTGGATATTCTCCATTGTGTGATGTTTCCCCGCAGTTCCTATGCTCTGCCTATGTTTGGTACGGATTTGGTGGGGGGACGTGGTAGAATTGGGGCGGCGATTGTGGATTTGTCGCCCATGAATGGCGATCGCACTTTACCCGAAAATTATCACCGAGTCCTGCAAGAATTACCCCAAAATCATTTTTCTCAACCCCGTGATATTCCCGCCTGGGGGGATATTTTTTCCGAGTTTTGTCTGTTTGTGCGTCCGGCAAATGAGCAAGAGGAAAACCTGTTTCTGAGTCGGGTTGAGACTTATATGGAACTACACTGTCAAAGTGCGATCGCTCAAACTCCAGTTTCCCCAGAGCAACAAATTCACATGATCAACGCTCAACGCCACTACTGTCAACAACAACAGCAAAACGATAAGACCAGGCGCGTCCTCGAAAAAGCCTTTGGCGAGGAATGGGCAGAACGCTATATGACCACAGTTTTATTTGATACTCCTGAAGACTGAGACCAGCCACAGTTAAGGGGTAAAATGAGTGTTACCACTCGAAGTAGTTTTACGGCGTTTAGACTTGTTGCGACCTGATGCTGGTAAGGGAGTTTTACCCTGACTTTCCGGGAGTTTCCTATTAGTACGGAACGTAACATTCATGCCTTCGTTAGATTGTTCTAACACTAATAGGGGAGTAGGTTTGGCTTTTTGGTCCCATTCAATATGGGCAATTCTCCCCTGAATTGTCGGTTGCCAATTATCATGGTCATCCGAGGGACTCAAATAGGTTTCCAAGCAGTCAATAATCTGATTAATAGTCGTTGAAGTTGCTTGCGTGGGTAATTTCATCAACCTAATTTGTATCCGAAATAATACCCGTTTTTTGCTATGTTCAGGGTCTCCTGTGTCGTATTCAACATCAAAAATTGAATCAACTTGGCGACCTTGACCAGCATTACTTTTTTCTCCCACAGCCGCCTGTGTAGGTCGCAGAGCCACAGCTATTTGCTGCTTGACCTTCATCTTAATTTGAACAATGATGGCATAATGGAAAACATCCTCAGACATTCTCATCCTGAGATAATCAAGGTTAAATTCCCTGGAGTGAATTAAGTCTGGGTTTTTCTCCATTTTAGAAATAGTCGCCAAGGCTAATTTATATTTTTTATGGAGTTCTTTATTTCTAAAGGTCTCCATTTTCAACTGCTTGGCAAGACCTTTGTTTTTAGAGTTATAAATGACTGAGACTACAATCAGTATTATTAGCATCAAACCTGTAGCCCCCATCCACAACATTTCTGAGGTGACTTTATTACTCAGATTAGTGGTAGGATTTTCGGAAGGAGTTTGTGCTAATATAGATTCAACGAAATTTGTACTATTATCCATCAGCAATCATCAATAAGGTTGACATACTTCCCCAGGGGAATTTTACATTTAAATATTGACTATTTAAGCCGGGGGACAGGGATTCCTCGAAGGTATTTCGGATCTAGCAGTTTCCTGGACTTGAGCGAATAAGTGACCAAACGCACCCCTTATATCTACTCGTGATAGGTGATTAGTTCTGTTGGTCAAGTGTATTTCTCTAATTATACAAGCAGAAAAGCCACTCGTGGTGGTGAGAAACGGGGCCATCAATATACAAGCCCACCTAGCCACAAGTGCCCAAAAAGATGAAGTTAAATTAATTTTTAGATATATAGCGCTGATTGCTATTGGCATATATACACCCGATCGCAATTGTAGCGAAATTGAGCGGGTGAACTAAACACGCCACACCGCCAAGGCGGTTGGCGTTTCCACTATGATCACAGCAGTCCTGTATTAGTTCCCGGCTTCCCAGTGGCTAATTCAACTTTGACAATTTTTCCACCCATTTTCATAATCCGTTGCTGTTCCCGGAACCAGTTGTCATAGGGAACCAGCTTAGTGAAATAGGTATTTTGTAACTCACGCTGAGTGCGAATCCGTGTTTGGCTGGGAACGCAAGCTGTTACTTTGAAAACTCTCATGATTATCTTGCTCCTGAGTTAAGTCAGCAATTTTGACAGTATTTGACAGTAATATTTATCAAATGACTAAAGGCCGGGAGTCATAAGCCAATACTAGCTCGCTAAAACTTATCAATGATACAGACAAGCCTTTGGCGGTCTAGCACTCACTTCAGACTTCCCTGGCCCTAAGTTTATAGGAATTGAAGAACCAAGACTGTAGTATTTCCAAAGGGGATGACTACATTCTAGCTTCCTCTGTGAGCAGTCTTAGCTCAAGCCAGAGCAGATGTAATCAAAGTAAATGCCCATTTCCTTACCAGCATCAGCACCAACTAAGCCAGCAGTAACTTCTTTCATAGCTTGGATAGCTTGAACGGTAGCGCCAATGGGTACACCCAAAGAGTTATAAGTTTCTTTCAGGCCATTGAGTACACGCTCATCCAGGATGGAAGGATCGCCAGCCAGCATAGCATAGGTAGCATAGCGGAGGTAGTAGTCCAGGTCACGGATGCAAGCAGCATAGCGACGAGTGGTGTACATATTACCACCGGGACGGGTGATATCGGAGTACAGCAGAGACTTAGCAACTGCTTCCTTAACGATGTTAGCTGCATTAGCGCTGATGGTGGTTGCTGCACGAACGCGCAGTTCACCAGTAGCGAAATAGGCTTTCAGTTTTTGGATAGCGCTAGCATCCAGGTATTTACCTTGAACGTCAGAGGAGTTGATTACGGAAGTGATTGCGTCTTGCATGATGGTTTCGTTTGCTAATGGTCGCTTGATCTAGGAATTGTTTAGATGAATCTTGGTCGATTAATAAGAGATAATCGCCAGTGCTTATGACATTGCACCAATTAGGTAGTCGAAGTAAGCACCTGCTTCGGCTGCGTCTTCTCCAGACAGCAGGGAAGTGGCTACACTCTTCATAGCCCGTACACCTTCAGCTACTGCTTCGATGGGAGTACCAAGAGATTTGTACATTTCGCGAACACCTACAACCCCGATTTCTTCAATGGGGGTAACATCGCCAGCAACAATTCCGTAGGTGATCAGACGCAGGTAGTAGTCTAGATCCCGCAGGCAGGTGGCAGTCATTTCCTCACCGTAGGCATTTCCACCGGGAGAGACTACATCAGGACGTTTTTGGAAAAGTTGGTTTCCTGCTTCCTTGATGATGCGCTCACGAGCACCTGTCATGGTTTCAGCAATCCGAACCCGGCGTTCGCCAGAGGTAACAAAGGATTTGATCCGATCTAATTCACCAGGGCTCAGATAACGCGCTTCAGCGTCTGCATTGACGATGGATTTGGTAACGATACTCATTTTCTACCACAGGGTTTAGCTAATGTGTTCATGATGAAGCCTACGACTTTCGGTCAGCCCGGTGTCGTGGCTCCTCAGCTTTGGGAAGTACCATTTAACCTGCCACAGGTGGCGGTTAGCAGGCAACTTCTCCTGAGCAGGCAACTTTTGGCTATTACCAAGATTGCCGAGTCATTTATCGATCGCGATCGGGCGTATTTGATTATACGCCGCCACGAGTTTCGGGTGTCCCTATTTGGTCCCCCAAATGAAACCTCATGACATGACTACCTCGAAATGTATTTTGAGGCATTATGTTCACATTATTAGTATATTTGTAATAGTTTTTAACATTTCATGGGGAAAAACTTAATAATTAGGGACGAGGGACTGAGGTAAATGGCCAAATCCGGCGGTGATTTTCCCGATACTGGCTGAATATTCGGGTCATAATCTTGGCGATCGCTGTTGTAAAATGTCGTTAAAAGATTGTAACAATTCCGAAAGCTAGGACTCTCAATTAACTGATGACAGTGCTGAACTCCAACCCAATAACATTCAACCTCCGACTCATACCCAGGGGCTTACTAATCATGGCCTTAGCTGCCTTGCTAACATTTCCCCTGGGAACTGGTCCAGCTTTAGCAAATATTGACGATGATAAGTTTGATGGCAACATTTTTGCTCTTTATGGCGGTAATGGGTCTCTGGTGCCGCCACGAGTTGAACTGTCCCAGTCTTTGAGACTCCATAAACCAGCATTGCTAGTTTTTTTCCTGGACGACAGCCGCGACTGCAAAGTATTTTCGACAACAGTATCGCAACTACAAGAGTATTACGGAAGGGCTGCGGACTTTATCCCAGTTAATATTGATTCAATCCCCATGGACTCGTCCCTACCTCCCACGGAACCGGGTCATTACTATCGAGGATATGTTCCCCAAACAGTGATAATTGACCAATCAGGAGATGTCGTGTTAGATGAGGTGGGGCTAGTCGCCTATGAAAAGGTAGATGATGTATTCCGGGAAGTATTCGACTTATTACCCCGTGAGAAATCTGTAGAACTGCGACGCAAACCCGTTAATGAGATTAATAGTGAAGCGTTCACCTTTGTCTTGGAATTGTAGAAGTCCAGATTGGTGTCAAGGGACTTAATGCGATCGCTTTTTTGTCCTAACTGGGAATTTGTACTTGTTTTGTCCATTTTCCCAGTAGGCTACCTTCCATTGGGTCAGTCTGATAACTTACTCCTTGCTTTCTCCCCTGGGACGGTTAATCCGGCTAGTGCGATCGCTTAATCCTGTTGGGTACTGCCTATATTGATTTAGGATTGTGTAAATCAGCTTCATTAATTCGTTGTCTCTGGAGTTAACCTCTGATATCAGTTTCTGGTTTTGCTTCATTAATTGCCAGACTAAAAAAACCGTAATGCCATCAGTCCCCAGCTTGACTATACAGCCTTTATCTCAATCATTAAGCACAGTAACAACACTTGGTAAACCAGTTATTCAAACACTGTAAATCCACAAGGCTTACCGCCACTTCTACCAATCTCACTAATAATTCCATGGTCTCCGTCCTGAACTTGCACACTCAACTTTTGAGCTGTGACCACATCATCTCTAC
>NZ_JARPLU010000360.1:0-1700 GCF_032349615.1 Limnospira sp. PMC 1279.21
GTGTGCTAAGACTGAATGGAGTGCATATTAAGTGTAACGGTACGACTATCGGGTTAAGTGTTTCCCGGTTATCCCGGCTAGAATAAGGGTTTAAGTAAAATGGCTCTGGCGGGATTTGAACCTGGTTTAAAGGCTATAACTCCTATTCTACCGTCACTCTAATGCACTCAAAAGCGATCGCACATTCAGGAGTTAGTGTAAAATGAAACCCCCTAGGTATTTAGCCTAGAGGGTATTGTGTTGTGGGTTTATTGGGGATTAATCATCAAGCTGGTAAAGAGCTCTGATAATTGCCTTAACCTCTGGTAGGTCTGGATTAATGCCAATATTAATCAGGATTTGTTTCCCCATCTCTAGTGGCAATGGTTGTTTTTGATGTCGTGTCAGGATACCTAGCTCTGTGGCAAGGTTGCGGCGTTTTTTGTACTTGCTGTCATTAATTGCCACACTGTGACCAAATGAGCGTGCCCTAATTTCCTGTGGTATCCCGTTCATCTCTCCCAGTTGATTTCCAAGATGTCGGAAAGCGTAGGCTTGGGTAAATCCCCAATTGTGATTTTTAAGCCATAACCTATGGTTATTGTTAAAACTATTAGGGTCTTTAGATGTTGTAATAGGCAAACAAACGTTATGAATCCCAAGACGGTCAATCAAAGCATTGTCTTTTGACATTGGGATAGCTAACCGTTGACCTGTTTTAGTGCTTGCCCCAAAGTAAGTAAACTCACCAATCACTAACACTAACTCAATGTTATTGGAGTCACTTATCGCGGGGAACGTTATGCCGTCAACCGTGATATCCTTGGTTAAGTTTTGTCCTGCTGCAATCTCTGATGGTCTCAATCCATATAAAGCACACATTGCCGATACCCAGCACCAACCATCACGCGCATTATTGTCTGTAACGGTACGATAATCAGTGTTGCGTTCCTTGTCTAGTAGGTTTAGTAGGGTATCCAAATCTACACTTTGAAATTTCATAAACACCGTCTGAGTTGAGTCAATTTTTTCTAGTTTCTCTAGTGCTTTTTTACAACCAGCACGTTCCGCCACTTGTTTTAGTCGGTAGTATCTATCCTTAAAGGTTTTACTACCTACCGGACTATCACCATTCTTTAACGGGCTATATAGCGCTTCCTTGATACCCTCCCAGGTGACGGAAGCATCCCAATCTGTCACTTTGTTAAATACATCTAAAAAGCAACAATTGAATGAACTTTGGTCACTAACTATATTGCGGGAACGTTTCCGTTTAGTGTTCTTGTGTACCCCATTAAAGTAATCATCTTCCATCTCTTTAAACACTTGGCGATAGGTGATTAAGTCGTTTTCCAAAGGGGTTTTGTTTTCATCAAGGATAGTAGCCTTGTACCAGTCCAGCCATTCAGACACCGACTGAAATTGTCCGTCAAGGGATTTATGAACTAACCAGGCCTTATCAACGGCCTTACGGATACCCTCAGAAGTGAACTGACAATTACATCCTCGCTGCTTACGCCCTCCCGTCTCCGGGTCAGTAGTGATGTCTAGCTGAATTGTCCCCCGGTTACGCTTAATCCTGACACCTTTGGGACATTGTTTGCGGGATAGGTTGAAAAACTCAAGAATATCTTCAAAGCCTTGATATGTACCACTATGTGTACTGTTTGATTAGGGGTCGAGAATGGAGTCGCCTCCATCCCCTCCCATTCAAAACCGTA
>NZ_JARPLU010000361.1:0-1694 GCF_032349615.1 Limnospira sp. PMC 1279.21
AGTCGCCGCAGCCGCTGGAACCTGCGTCCAGCGGAACGGCGACCGTCGGGATAAGTGGCTGAAATCGGTATCTAAACGAGCCAGCCAAACGATGGGACATGGCGGAAGTCTCCAGAAAGGCTTTTGCTCTCATACCTACCGTAAATGCCGTAATATCAACCGTCAAATTGGGCAGATTGTCTCGAAGCGTATCGTGCAGATTGCCCAACAGTTCAATGCCGATGCTATTGTCTTTGAGAACCTGAAAGGATGGAAAGCTAAGGGGGGGCGCAAGCGCTCCTTACTTCGCCAACGCTTTCATGGATGGCTTAAAGGTATGATTCGAGATTTGACGGAGATGAAGTGGCAAGAGATAGGCGGTAAGGTCATTGATGTCGTAGCTCCACCTAAAAGTTGGCTTATGACGGTAGTGGAGTCGAAAGGGCGAGACTCCAACAACTATGCCCTGGCTAAATTTTCCTCGGGCAAGCGATACAATGCCGACCTCAATGGGGCGCTCAATATTGCTGCACGAGGTATTCTTCAGCTCACTCGCCGAAAGGACAGCGAGGAGCCCTCGATCCAACGTTCGAGGGCTCCTCGCCTAGAAGCTGGGCTTGTTTGTGTGACCTGTGGACTCGTACAGTCTCAGGTTAGCACTGACACCCCCACCTGCCCAAGGCAGGTGGGGTGAGCTTCATTGATACCAAAAACCACAAAAATTAAAGGATTCCGAAGCTATAGCCTCAGAATCCTTAGAAGTTAATTATAGAGCCGAATCCCCAGAATTAGGAAAAATAGATCCCCGTCACTTGAGGAAAACTACATTAAGCCTAATTGAGACAGAATACCTTGGCCGGTCAGTAACTCGGTACCAACACCGATGACGAAACCAAGCATAGCGAGGCGACCGTTCCAGGTTTCCGCGAATTCGGTGAAACCAAATTTAGTTCCTTGATTTTCCATTGTGAGTTACTCCTAGATAGGTTTGCTTGATTCAACTAAAGAAAACTTAACACACTTACCACCAACTTTGCAACATTTCTTTACGCTTTTCTGAAAAAAAAATTCGCCAACCGCCGAAACCGAGTCAAATCAAGGGTTTATCCTCTAGCGGGACTGATGGGCGATCGCATCTAATCAACAAACTAGCCGATAATAAAAACCGTAGCAGTAGAGAGGGCCCCATGGACATTCGCATCGGAAACGGATACGACATTCACCAGCTAGTCGAAAACCGTCCCCTAATACTAGGCGGCGTTAAAATTGAGCATCATCTAGGATTACTCGGTCACAGCGATGCCGATGTCCTCACCCATGCCATCATGGATGCTATGTTAGGGGCGCTAAGTTTAGGAGATATCGGCGTTTACTTTCCCCCCACAGATGAACGCTGGGCGGGTGCTGATAGCCTAGTCTTACTAGAACAAGTTCATAGCCTCATACAACAGCGAGGCTGGCAGTTATGTAACATAGACTCAGTAATTGTGGCTGAACGTCCCCAACTCAAACCCCATATCCCGACAATGCGCGATCGCATCGCCAATGTCCTAAAATTAGAACCGGACCAGGTAGGCATCAAAGCCACCACCAACGAAAAACTCGGACCCGTAGGACGAGAGGAAGGAATAGCCGCTTACGCCGTCACCCTCCTAAAAAGAGCATGATTTAATCTCAAATTAGGTTAATATTTTAGGGCAATACGGTATAATAAA
>NZ_JARPLU010000362.1:0-1684 GCF_032349615.1 Limnospira sp. PMC 1279.21
AGGAAGGAAAACGCTTCCATGCACTCAAATCAGGGAAGAGGCAGGGCAGGGTAAGCTATATAGCCGCATGGTGTCATCAACAACTCTTAGCTCCCTTTAGCTTTGAGGGTTGTTGTAATCGGACAGTGTTTGAGTTGTGGTTGGAGTTCATCTTAATTCCAACATTGAAGCCAGGTCAGACTCTAGTATTGGACAATGCAACGTTTCATAAAGGGGGGCGGATTGCTGAACTGGTGGAGGCAGCTCAATGCCGTTTACTCTATCTACCACCTTATTCGCCAGACCTCAAGAAGATAGAGAAATGTTGGTCGTGGCTGAAAGCCCGTATTCGCCACTGCATTGAGCAGTTTGATTCTCTCCATGATGCCATGGATTCCGTTCTCAAAGCTACGTCCTAACCACCTTAACTAATGCTATACATCCTTTCCGCCTAGGCTTCGAGGTACAATGTGGTCTACTTCAATTATGTCTGATGGGGTAAAGTATTGCCCACACCAGGCGCACCTACCTTTTTGCTTTTTGAGTAGTTTGGCTACATTATTTGGCGTGTCGATTGCTTGTCCTTTTCTGGTTGCCCAGTAAGTCCAATTACCATCATATGGTGTTGCGTCAGGGCGCACTAGGGTATGTCTAACAATCGGAGTCCAATTATGTTTCCATAATTGATATCCATCCTTAGTCTTGAATAACCAAGATTCATGCTTTTCTTTCCCATTGCTAAGTTTAACCGTTCCCTTATGGAAGTAGTTTCCTAGCTTTTCGTGGCTTGCCTCTCCGCATCTTGATGCTGTCCATGCCCGTAACATTACCCAGACTATGCTATCCAGTTTATTGAAGGTTTTTGTTGAAACTACCCCTGAGTAGTAGTTTGACCATCCCCTTATGATTGGGTTTAGTTTGCTAATCAGGGCTGATTGAGGTGCTGTTTTATGTTTTTCAATTACACCTTTTATCGCTTCAGTATGGGCTTTAACTGCCTTTTTACTGGGTTTAATGTGGGTCTTGTGACCGATTAATCGGTTTGCTACCCCACCTGTTTTCCCAGACTTATATTTTCCTGTTGGGTATTGCCTGATATTGAATCCTATAAAATCAAACCCAGGTTCTTCAGTCTTGCCATTATACTCAATGGATTTGAGTGTGTGACAAATTCGAGTTTTTTCGGGTTTTATTTCTAGTCCCACAGGTTTTAACCATTCGGAGATAGCAGTTTTGCACTGTTCAATGATTTCTAGGTCTTTTGAGATAACCACAAAATCATCGGCATATCTTATGACCGTCGCATAAGGGCGATTGTCTGTTTTCTGAGGGTACAGTTTTTCTATGAACCTAACCATGCCATCCAGTGCGATGTTGGCTAGGAGTGGACTTATTACCCCTCCTTGGGGTGTCCCTGCTTCTGTATCCTCGAATACGCCGTTATCTAGCACACCCGCTTTGAGCCATTGTTTCAGGTCTCTCTTCAGGCTGCTTGGACAATGAATTTTGGATAGTAGGTAATCATGGTTTATTCGGTCAAAGCATTTCGGTAGGGGTCGAAATGGAAGTCGCCTTCCCCAACTCCCATTCAAAACCGTGCTTGATACTTTCGCATCACACGGCTCCTGATGTGGACACCCTATTTGTCATTAGGAACAGGGCTACAACCCCCTGCTTTGTGACTTCAACTTTGGGAGCTATATAC
>NZ_JARPLU010000363.1:0-1679 GCF_032349615.1 Limnospira sp. PMC 1279.21
TTACCGCCAATCTCCTTGAATAGTAAACGCACCCCAATAATAGGGAGACTGCCATTGACCCGAATTCCACATCTCTAATTGTGCTTGTCTTAAAGCTATAATGGGCGGTTGATTCTCATTCAACATCTGCTGATAAAACCTCGTCATTAACTGGGAAGTCGCTAAATCATTCACATTCCATAAACTCACCACCACTCGCCGCGCTCCTGCATACATAAAACCGCGAGTTAAACCCACTAATCCCTCTCCCCTCACTTCCCGACCTAAACCAGTCTGACAGGCGCTTAATACCACTAATTCGGCGGGTAAATTTAGGTTAAATATATCATTTAACCGCAAAAAGCCATTATCCGATTCTCCCTGGGGATTAAATAATGATAACACTAATCCTGATAATTCCGGGTTGACTGGATCAATTAACCCATGAGTCGCGAAGTGGATGATTTGATATTGCGATAAATTGGGGTGAGTCGCTAGGTAGCGGGAAGCCTCAAAATCTAAGGCTTTGATTCTTTCATTTTCCGGGAATAATTCCGCGATATTTTGGGCTTCCAATCTGCTATATTTTAAGCGGTCTAACTGGGGGGCTGTATCTCCTAAACCTAAACTTCTGGTCGCCCTAGCTAAGGCTAAATTATCTAAGCTGGGAGGGTTATTTTCGGAGGATATTTGAGAATTTAAGCGCGGGTCGTTGGATTCAAAAATCGGGTCAGCAATCACCGCAACAGCTTTGGCAGCCGTCGGTCGATTGGCTAATTGTTCTCGTTGATTAGCAATGAGAGTAGCTGAGGAAGCGGTGACGATTTCATGTTCCACTAATAGGGGGGTATCGGGTTGAGAAGGTATGGGTAAAGCGACAAAGGGAATGAATTGTAAAATCCCATCTGCGACTATCAATAACCGTTGATTATTCAGTTGATTAACTACGGGAGCAATCAAGATTTCACTCAGGGCTAATCCCTGTGCTACTGTGGTGGTATTATCAAGGTTAATCGCTTCTCGATAGGGGGTAGCTACGGCTTCGATTTCGGTTGAGTTGGGCAGAATATAGCTGGTGATACTATCCTTAGTCACCGCCCAGAGAAAACTGCGTTCTTCTCCTAGGTAATATTGTAACAGCAAGGTATCATCATCAAGTACCTGTTGCTGCACTTGTTCTAAGTTGAGAGGTTGGGGATATTGCAGGTTAGCATAGTTGGGACTGACTACCCTAATTTGGGTTTGTAGTTGATTGAGTTGATTAATGAGAGATTGGGATTGAGTTGTAAGTGCATCGATTTGTGCTTGGGTAAATTGACCCTGGGTGAGTTCATGGCGTTGATGTTCTATGGCGTTGAATTGTTGTATTAGGCTTTGTTCCTGCTGCAAAAGTTGGGGGTCTACGCCTTCACGAATATTCGCACCAGCCTCGGCGAGAAGTTCCAAAAGGCGGCGGGCGCGAGAACGTTCGCTGGCGTGAAAAGCGAGGGCATCATATCCTTTTTGGGGGTTTTGTTGATGCAGTTCCATTAACAATTCAATATATAATTGGTAACGGTCTTGAACGGTGGAGAAAAAGGTTTGGCGGAGTTCGCCGGGAGGGGCTAGGCTGCGGAGTTCTTCAGTTAAGTTAATCGCCTTTTCCATATTAACCAGGGCTTCGGTGAGTTCGCCTTGGGAACGTTGGAGAGAAGCCATAA
>NZ_JARPLU010000364.1:0-1672 GCF_032349615.1 Limnospira sp. PMC 1279.21
GGCTTCCCCACTAGGAGGTGATTTCAGGCATCACAGCCTTATTTGGTCTCCTAAAGATTTCGCACTCTCTACTCATTGTTATCATGGGGTCATAACTTCCCAATCAAAACAGTTTGTTTGATGACCTTGAGTTCCCTGCCTTGTTTGGGGGTTCAATCCAAACGTTGGGACGTATAAACAGTTATGGGGAATGGTTCGAGGCTCCGACCTCTTATCCAGACTCGGGGCTGGCTTCCCCACTAGGAGGTGATTTCAGGCATAACAGCCTTATTTGGTCTCCTCAACATTTCGCACCCTCTACTCCCTGATTTCTCAGTTTGTTTATGACCTTGGGTTCCCTGCCTTGCTTAGATTGATCCAAGCGTCGGGACATATAAACAGTTATGAGGTTGGTCAGAAGCGAGCTTCTTATATCCAGCTACGAGCTGGAACCCTCACGCTTGCTGTTATTTCAGGCATTGCAGCCCTATTTGATGCCTAAACGTCTCGCACGATTAATTTTAGGATGGGGTTTCTACTCGCGGCAGTCCCATACTATAGTTGACCGCCCTAGTACCGAGATTATAGGAGATTTGACCGGATTGCAAAAGCGATCGCACAAAATGCTCTAAATCTGATCCAATGCGACGGAGATTATATTCTGTCAAATCTTCCCCTTCCGATGCTGCGACTAACTCATCAAACTTTCGATAGACTTGTTGCAGGGCTTCATCATTCCAGTTAAATTCATTATCTGGGTCAATGTCAATGGTCAATTTTTCTTCACTGGGAATGATTTCGTTATCCTGAAGTTCCGCAGTCAAAATGTGAATGTGACGGGTTGTAGACTTTAACAGCATAGTTTAGGATGAGTGAGACTAAGTGCCTATTATACACTTATTACGGCGACTGTGATCCCAACAATCACCAGAGGCTAGGCTAATTGATAAGTGCGAGACGTTTAGGAGACCAAATAAGGCTGCAATGCCTGAAATAACCTCCTAGTGGGGATTTCAACCCCTTGATTGAATATAAGGAGCGCACTCCTGACCATCCTCATAACTGTTTATATGTCCCGACGCTTGGAGAAATCTAAGCAAGGCAGGGAACTCAAGGTCATAAACAAACTGAGAAATCAGGGAGTAGAGAGTAACGGCGATAGCCACCCCCAGTTTTGGGAATCATAACCCCAGGATTGAAGCGGGGAACGGAAGGCGTGAAGTAGAACCCACTACCAGATGCGACCACTGCCAACCATCCATGACTAAGGAAATCTGAATGTTCCGACTTGAACCATCGTAATTAGCAAGCAGCGAAATAGATTGACACGCTGCGCTCAAAAGAGCAAGGGGAAAAGAAGAGGTTTTTATATACCATCTTCACAGACCTTTAAAAGTACCCCGGTGGATAGGACAAGTCTAAAGATGGAATGCCCATATAAACGGAACGTTTTAAATCCTCCTGGACTCTGAATATCTGGTCGAGATATCAGTAGTAACAAATGTAAGCGCAAGTCCTAGAGGAAGTGAGATGTGACCAAAAGCCAACGCCCTGCTGTAATGGCAGGGATATGCTGACAGGTTACGGTTTGATTGCATGAATAGAGTCTAGTAGGAGTTATAGCACCAGACAGGAAAGTTAGGACGTATAATGGAGAGGACGAGATGACTAAGAAGACCAAAAATGCCAGCCC
>NZ_JARPLU010000365.1:0-1661 GCF_032349615.1 Limnospira sp. PMC 1279.21
CAACCATTTCTCGTTCTGGACTGAGACTTGTCTGGTTGAGAACCATGAGTGAGCAACTGTTTTGCTCACAGAGCCATCCAAACAAGTCAAATCCCCATATTGCCAATCGGTCTGGGTGGGCAACGACAACCATGCCGACATCTCCTGACAAATGATGTCCCAGTAAGGCCAGCATTTTCTTTCCCTTGAAGTTGAGCCCGCCTCCGATTTCTGAGACGACTTCTGCTTCGGGGTAGAGGTTGGACAGTGCGGCCACCTGTCGGTTGAGGTCGGACTGCTGGGCGCGGCTACTAACTCTGGCATAGATAACGACTTTGCGTTTGTCACTGCCTGATTTGGCAGTATATGACTCAACGTTATATCGTCGTTGCCCAGCGGGGGTTCTGATGGTGTCGATTGAGCCATTGTCGTCCCATCTGCGGAGTGTTCTTTCATGGACTCCAAGGATTTTGGCCGCTTCCTTGGGTTTGACATATCTGGCAATAGGTTTATCCTCAACCCTTCTCGCTTATTATACCGTATTGCCCTAAAATATTAACCTAATTTGTGATTAAATCATGCTCCTATTTTCTCTGGTTCTAGGAGTATATGGCAATTGAGGGTCTCAAAGAAATTATTTCCAGGATCAACGGCAAAATGGCTATTCTCAATGAACTTTGATAGATTTGGTGCGCTTGCCCAAGACTTGATGTATAGTCTGAGAGTACAATATCCCCGAACTCAAAAAACCAGTTCTGTTCTCAAAGGCATTCCCTTGGGGAATTGTCCTTTTAACCAGGTTGGGTGATAGATTAGAGAACCTGTGTCCCTCCAGATACTGCTGGCAGATTCTGAGGATGATCCTGGGATCGCTTGAGTATGCGGTAGGTGGCTAAATGGTCCGGTCTGTTAACAACCTTAGTGAGTTAAACTTCCGTTTAGGAGGAACCATGGCTAAGAATGGTCTGTATGGGTATATAGGGGTTGTAGTTTCCCTTGGGATTTTGATTGGTCAACTTCCCGCAGAAGCACAACCGCCAACTGTGTTGAGCGCTTCCCATATCATCTCTCGTTACCGAAGTATGGTTGAGGAGTCCGAACAACCTGAGCTACATAAACGTATGTTGCTGCTTTCTGCTCAAAATGATTTGAAGTCTATTGTTGAAGATGTCGGAGATACCTGTCAAGCCTTGGCTTCTGGGGGGTTAACTTGGCGGCAACGTCAGGCTATTCAGGAAGAGTCTCTTCGTCAAGATATGACTTTGGACCCCCAAATACGGGAAATTTTACGCACCGATCAAAGTATTCGCAATAATTTGGTTAAGCAGATGTGTCCACAATACATTCGTTAATCGTCAGTAGCAACCGATAAAAGCTGCGTCAGTTAAACTTGGGGGACTCGTTTCTATTTACCGGGTCTGACGTACCCGAGGGGAGGTGCGTCAGTTTCAATCATCTACTCTGAGGTCGCCGACCAGAGATGCGTCAGTTTTAATTATCTACTCTGAGGTCGCCAAGCAAAGGTGCGTCAGTTTCAATTATCCGGTGATTATTGCTACTTACCAGGTCTGACGCACCCTACCAGGTCGCCAAGCAAAGGTGCGTCAGTTTTAATTATCTACTCTGAGGTCGCCAAGCAAAGGTGCGTCAGTTTCAATTATCCGGTGATTATTGCTACTTAA
>NZ_JARPLU010000366.1:0-1651 GCF_032349615.1 Limnospira sp. PMC 1279.21
CGGGCATTTCAGCCCTATTTCATACCCGAACGTCTCGCACCATCCGCTTACACTTGTCACTACTGAGGTATCGACCATACTCTCAGAGCCTAAGAGGGATTACAACGTTCCGTTTATATGGGCATTCCATCTTTAGATTTGTCCTTTCCACCGGGGTACTTTTAAAGGTCTGTGTAGGTGATGTTACAATTACCCTACTTTTTCCCTAACTCTTTTGAGCGGAGCGTATCAACCTGTTTAGCTACTTAATCCTTATGGCGGTTCAAGTCGGAACATTCAGATTTCCTTAATCATGGATGGTTGGCAGTGGTCGCCTCTGGTAGTAGGTTCTACTTCACGCCTTCCGTTCCCCGCTTCAGTCCTGGGGTTATGATTCCCAAAACTGGGGGTGGCTATCGCGGTTACTCTCAACGCAATTGTTAAGAAATCGTTAAGATTTCCGATTTTGCGTTTTGACCTTGAGTTCCCTGCCTTGTTTTGTATATTTCTATACCAAGCTTTGGGACATATAAACAGTTATGGGGATGCTCAGAGGCGAGCCTCTTATATTCAACCAAGGGGCTGAAGTCCCCATCAGGCGGTTATTTCGGGTGTTTCTACCCTATTTCATGCCTGAACGTCCCGCACTGTATATCGATTATATCAACTTAGTCCGCCGAAAAGCGATCGCCTAAGCGATTACGTTCCATCAACTCGGTGATCTCCGACTTAGGTAATTCTGGCCGCGACTGAAACTCCTGGCTTTCCTGAGAATACTCGCAGGCGTGCGGCGCGGGGTAGAGTTCAACGGGTTTTGGTTTCCGGGGTCTAATATTATGGGGATGTACATCAAACCCGGTTACCAGTGGACCTTGATTAACAGAAACCGGGGGAAGTTCCACTGTCTGACGGGGAAGGTTCACAACTTGAGTATCAATAGCAGGTTCTGGGTCAGCCACAGTCGCCATTTCCTTATCAATAGCAGGTTCTGGGTCAGCCACAGTCACAGAAGCTACCGTCGAGAAAGTATAAAAAATCCTACCATCATCTGTTACCTCAAACTCAGCCGCAAATTCCAGCGCCTTTTGGTCGAGATAAGCCTGAACTTGGGGACCGGTAAGCTGAGTAGCCAAAGCCAGATCCAAAGGGGTGATCCGTCCTTCATGTTCCCGGATCAAAGCATAAAAAGCCTGATCCAGACTCTGTTGTAGGCGGCGAGACTGGTAGGAGTAGTATCGCCATAGCATCCAAACACCTACAAAAGAGGCGATCGCCAATAGCCAAGGAAAAGCCGTCCGCATGAGAAACAGTAAAAAAGCCACCGCCAGCAATAGAGATAAATACTCTCCGCCGCCGGGAGAATTGGGACTTGATTTTGGGGAAATCTGATTTTCGCTCATTCAAATAATGATTAAAGTTATGTTACATTTTTTATGAGAGGAGCATGATTTAATCTCAAATTAGGTTAACATTTTACGGCAATACGGTATAATACCAAGTATGGTGCGAGACCTTCGGGTATGAAATCGAGCTGAAATGGGCGTGGGGACTACCCGGTGAGGACTTCAACCCCTTGGTTGATTAGGTCGCATCCCTGGCTATCCCATAACACAGCCGGATTTTTGGGCCCACCTTCGAGACTTCCAATATGGCCAGTCAGGTGAAGCGTCTA
>NZ_JARPLU010000367.1:0-1620 GCF_032349615.1 Limnospira sp. PMC 1279.21
TTCCTCTCCGTGATCAATCACGGAGCTTCCAACCCTCCCAGGAGTTTTACGTGATGATGCGGGGTGATCATGGAAGTGGGAAAAAGTGGCTAGAGTAGGCTGTGCATTGTATCCCAAGTCAATCCTCGTTGAATATATTTAGGGTTGGCGGGGTCATAGGGACTGACGAGGCGATCTATCTCCAAAATTTCGGCATGGTCAGGTAAAACGGGAATATCCGGGTCAAAAGCAGTAGGTCGCATGAGAGAACTAGAAAAACCCTTAAAAATGGCAATCTCATCTAATTCGCCGTCAACTGAGACCCGCACGAGCAAAACTTCCCCAGGATGTTTTTTGGTGTAATTTTCTAAGGTATCTTGCATCAGATTAATTTCCGGTAGCAGAACGTCCCTGTCTTCCGAGACGAATGACAACAAAATAGGCAAAACATCCGACATAAATTAAGAGGCCGACAATTGCCAAAAAGCCCAAAAATGGGGGATTCCAACCGGGATGAAAAATCTCTTTATACATCCAAGGGGGGTCAAGCCAAATTCTACAGCCGGGGTCAGCCAATAAATCCTCAGCGCCTAAAAAAGCACATCGGAGGGAAGGGAGAAAAATCAAGGCCCCGATCGCATTATAAACAGTAATAGCCCATCGCCAACTGGTGAGGGTCAATTTTAAGGGGGAAGGCTGCATATCCTCGATTTCCTCATTGAGATCGACCCAAAACCATAAACTAATTGGAATGAGGATACGAGAAGCGATCGCACAAATAAAACCTATGGGGATAGCGGCGATCATCAGATAAAGGGTAATCATCAACAGACTAGCCACCCGCCAATAGATAATCAACAGGTGAGTAATAGCTTCCAGCTTTTTGACGAGAGCCCAAATCAGTAAAATTAGGGGAAGGATAATCGTAAATATAACCGCGAGTCTGTAATCCATCCAAACCCAAGTCTCCAGACTTGACGGAGTAGCAGCTATGGATATGGGGTTTAACATTATATTTTGATAGAGAGTGCTGAGACAGTGCAGGAGCGACCCAAGACAATTTCGGTCAGTTTTCCCAAAACCGAAAAAATATGACCCATTATGGGTCAAGGATGCCCCCTAGCATGGCGATTTAGCCAAGGCTAGGGGAGTTAGGTAAACCAGGGGCAGTTAATCGTCGTAAAGCCGGCACTCTGCGGCTTCTGGGTTATTGTCACAATAAACCTCAAAAGAGCTTTTCTTGGGTTTTTGCTTTTTATGAGCCGACTCCGCCTGAACTTCTTCTACAGCATCCCAAGCCGCGGCACACTCTGGGGAGGTTCCGCCTTTGGTATCACAGATGATACGGGCTTCTTCCCGTTCTTTTTCGATGATTTCGTCAATGTTGTTGTTCATATAACCTCTTGTCCAATCTTACAAATTTTACCAAAAGCCTGACCCAATCAACTATCATAGCAGGCAATCATTGAGATAGTTCCCTACATCAGATCGATTTAGGCTGCCCATAGTTTGTAATAGATCACTCGAAAGCGTCAACCCAAAATCGGAAGTAATCTTTTAATATTTCTCGTAACCCACCATAAATCAAGTCAGCACCCCCGGCTGAAGCACGGGGGCTTCGTGCCCCCCTTTCAGGTAGCC
>NZ_JARPLU010000368.1:0-1617 GCF_032349615.1 Limnospira sp. PMC 1279.21
GCCCCTACAGGAATATGTGACCCCTGGGTGGTTGGGAAAAGCGATCGCTTGTTTCCAGAAACCCGGTTTTTTCAAAAAACGGGGGCGGGTTTATATAGCTGCTGGTGAAGAAGAATATAGGCTGTTGAACCCGCCCCTACAGGAATATGTGACCCCTGGGTGGTTGGGGAAAGCGATCGCCTGGGAGAGGGAAGGGGAAAGCGTGGGAGGGTGTTGGGGCAAGGCGATCGCCATTATGGTTAATTGACGGATAGATTATGAGTAGGGTAATTTTGTCAAGTACGGATAACCGAATGCTTTATTCCGGGAAACCGATATAAGTGTCGGGTAGAGTGGGGAAGTGGAGGTGGTTGCGATCGGGTTAGATAGTTGATTATAATTATGGGAGCCGGGATTGTTGGGTTAATATGAACTATTCCTCTGCATTAGCTGTAATTCAAGAAAAATACCCCCATGTGGCAGTGATTGAGGTGTGGGCAAATGTCCTGTTTTTACGAATGAGTAAGGGGCGTTGTGTTTTCTACCCGAAAAAGGGGACGATTTGGGCGCACCTGGAAACGGGAACTTGGGTATTAGCCGCAGATAATCAAGTGGCGGCGAGAAAGTTATATAAACAAATGGCAATTAAACTGCATCCTGATAAGCAGTCGGGGAGTCATGAGAAGTTTATTAAGCTGACCAATGGGTACGAAAATTATGAAGCAATTAGAATTAGATTTGGGGCTGAATTTGACGACGACTACCCCGAAGACCCCAAATACTCCAAATACCACTACTACACCGCCAGACAATACAACGAGTGGTTCAGAGAAACCTACAGCAGTTATCAAGCCTGGGTCAAAAGACGCAAGGAACAAGACGAGTATGCCAGACGACAAGTGGAAAAGTGGGGGTGTCCTTTTTGATGAAACCAGTCGCCGGGTGTTGGCTAGAAGACCTCGGTTTGAGAAGGATTATCAAAAGGATTTGACGTTTTATCTGGCTAAGGCTTGCGAATATTTGCCCTGGCGTTTTTATGTGGAGTTCGAGGTGAATTGTCGGGGAAAGCAGCGTTTTATTGACCTGGTGTTGAAAACCCCAAGCCCTCAACATATTTTGATGGAGTTGAAAAAAGGGACGATAACTATTGATATTATTAATGAGGTTTTGGAGAGGGACTATTTGCAGGGGTATAAGCAACGCACGAAGAATGGTAAATATCCGATACTTTATATTATTGGTAAATATGTGAGTGCTGATGCTGAAGAATATACTGTTATGATTAATCAAGAGTGGAAGAGACAGTTTAAAAGGTGTAAACATAAACCTCAAGTTATCCTGAGAACCTATTCTAAATTAATGGGTTTTTTGGACTCTCGGTTAACTGAAACTGATATCGGTGGTTTTGAGTTAGACCGGGTGAGGCGGGATGTTCCTTTGTTGTATGAGTTGCCCATGGGGGACTGATTACCACAAAAAGTGATATTTGTCAAGAACAAATAAGCGATCGCTTTATTCCGGCAAACCGAATCTGCGGCGATACGTCGCCCGACGACGCGGGCGATACGTGGCACTCCGACTGCGCGATCGCTTGTTTCGCGGGGTTTTGTCAAAAAACGGGGGCGGGTTTATATAGCT
>NZ_JARPLU010000369.1:0-1599 GCF_032349615.1 Limnospira sp. PMC 1279.21
GTTTGACCACTTGGGGTGGTCAGTCCCTTCTTGTTGTCAAGAAGCCTGTTTGTGCAGCCCCGTAGCGGTGGGCGCGGCACGAAAATTCTGGTTTGGGTCTGGGAGGGGGTAGATTCTCCCCCCTTCGGTGGGTGTCAGATATAGTAATACAAATTCAGATTTTGAATGATATTTTGTTGAATTTCATCTTCTAACAAAGCAATACACATTCTGCGAGTTGGTGGTTGTTGATAATAAGAATGGACTTCTTTAATCACTTCATTGACCTTAAAATGATTCAAAAAATCACCTAAATCATCCAAATAATAATAGATTTTTCGGCCTAAGTTTGCTTTTGACAGTCCAACAGCAATTGTACTGCAACTCTCTATAGAAAATATTTTCTCAAACAGAGGTGGTGACAATACAGATTGTAATCGAGTCTGCACCTTTTTTTGTTGCCATTGATTTTGATTGATCAAGGGATAAACCTCTATATTGCTAACGCCATTCAAATTCAAGTCAAAATTGATATGTAAAGGATTACCAAATAGTAATGTTTGGGCATCTTTTGCTAAGTTTCTATCATTAAGTAACGAAATTGCAGCTTCTTGCTGTTCTGGACAAGTTGTTGTCAGAGCTAAATCAATAGAGGATTCACTGGGTTCTGGCCTCAGATCAACTCCGATCATAAAACCATCTGATTTTTCATAGTCAAAGTCTTCATTGAAAAAGCGATTACACAATGCATAATCTAATTTCAGATCTGTTCTTGCTGAGATTCGCTCAAGGAAATCATAAATCAGCTTAAGCTGAGTTGGATCTCCAAAATCACACCCCATACAAAAACGAGCTGGATATAAACGATCCTGCTGAATCTTGCAAGATATTTCGATAAGTATGCTTCTTGGATCAATTTTATTTTCTAATTCATAAATAAGCTGTTCAAATAGATTAAATCCGTATAAATTATCACAGCCAAATATATGACTTTGTTGGCGGATAAAATACAACTTTTCTGTTACACAAGATGACCTATCATCACTAACCATTCGAGTCATTGAAATCCCTCTGTTAATTCATATTTATCAACACAATGCCAAGAAAACCCAGAAATTTTCAGTCAGGATACGCTTACCATGTGACCCACAACTTTGGAGGATTGCGCTCGAAAATATCGAAGATTTTGCAACCGCTACAAACCCAAAAGTAAACCCGCGAAAAAGTGTCATTGGGGTTCAAGGCTACTGGCGGGGATGAAAGCTGAACGTCAGTCTTCTTCTCGGGGTCGGGGGAAGAGGGGCAGAGGGAGTGATGCTCCCTCCACCCCTACCGCGTGCCAGGTATCGGAAAGCCTTGAGGTATCGGCAGTTGCCCGTCAATTCATCGCGGCGAACCAAGCACCCTGGCAGTCCTCACGAGAAGTTTGAGGATTGAAAACGGTTGTGGTAAAATCAACCCCGATTACTCGTCGTCCCCCTCATAGGAACAACGACAAACGCCGCACGTCCCCGCGGAGGCCAGGGCCAGGGAGCCGATCGCCTCTTCACTCAGTTCAGCCAAAGCACTGGGCAGTTGACCCGTCGGAACGCGGTCAACGGGCTGCTGGGGGTTCGGGGG
>NZ_JARPLU010000037.1:0-34803 GCF_032349615.1 Limnospira sp. PMC 1279.21
CTTAGTCATCTCGTCCTCTCCATTATACGTCCTAAGTTTTCTGTCTTGTGCTATACTTCCAAACCGTTGCTGATTTTAGCGAAGGGGCATGGAACCCGTCAGATGTGCGGGACGGATAAGTACGGATTCCCAACTCGTCACCGCTCAAGGAGACAAATTCACAAAGGCTTTCAGACTGGCGATATCGTTACTGCCACTGTCACGGCAGGGAAGAAAATTGGCTCCTATGTTAGGACGGGTTCTCTGCCGTGCTTCCGGCAGTTTCGATATTACCACTGCCTCGGTCAGAGTGGCAGGCATCAGCCATAAATACTGCCAACCAATTCACAGAAAGGATGGTTACACCTATGCTTGAAAGACTGACGGGGACTAAAGTCCCCGTGTCGCGTTTCCTCCCCGGTCTAAAGACACGGCGCTTCCACGCTCCCGAGAGGTCTACGTTAAATTCGGGTACAACTACAGGAACAAGTGCGAGTTTAACCGAATCAGTGGTAGTCTGTTGGCGATCGCCAGTTTCGGCTAACCCCCTTACCCTAATGACTACCAGCCCTTATGCAATTAAATTTTCCCATTCGCGTTAACCTTGACCAGGAATTCGCTATAATCTGTGGATATTTTAACCGTTGACCCACAACTAACCCCAAAAACCTTAATTCCATTCTGTGAGGAAATATGAATGAACATACTTGGAATCTCGGCTTACTATCATGACAGTGCAGCCGCTCTCGTGCGGGATGGAGAAATTATCGCCGCCGCCCAAGAGGAGAGGTTTTCGCGCAAAAAACACGATGCCAGATTTCCCCACAACGCCATTCGCTACTGTCTTCAGGAAGCAAATATCACCCTATTCGATGTCGATCGCATCATTTTCTATGATAAACCCCTAGTCAAATTCGAGCGCCTGCTAGAAACCTACATCAGCTATGCTCCCCGTGGGTTTCGGTCTTTTCTGGCTGCCATGCCAATTTGGTTAAAAGAAAAACTTTATCTGAAAACCGTATTAAAAAAAGAACTTTCAGCCATCATGGGGGTCAAAAAAGCCAAACTCCCCCCCCTCATGTTTACCGAACATCACCAATCCCACGCCGCCTCAGCCTTTTTTCCCAGTCCCTTCCAGAAAGCAGCCGTCATGTGTTTAGACGGTGTAGGGGAATGGGCCACCACTTCCGTATGGTTAGGCGACGGTAATAACCTGACCCCCCTGTGGGAAATCGACTTTCCCCACTCTCTCGGTTTACTGTACTCAGCCTTCACCTACTACACCGGCTTTAAAGTCAACTCTGGCGAATATAAACTCATGGGGTTAGCGCCCTATGGTCAACCTCGCTATGTTGATCGGATTTTAACCCATTTAATCGACCTCAAGGATGATGGCACATTCCGGTTGAATATGAAGTATTTCAACTATGCCACCGGGTTAACCATGACCAACAAGAAGTTTGACCAGTTGTTTGACGGACCCCCTCGGAAAGCCGAAGGCCAACTCACCCAACGGGAAATGGATATCGCCGCTTCCATTCAGGTAGTCACAGAAGAAGTAGTGCTGCGTCTAGCTCGGACCGTACAAAAAGAACTCAATGTTGATTATCTGTGTTTAGCCGGGGGAGTCGCCCTCAACTGTGTAGCTAATGGTCGCCTGTTGCGAGAAGGTCCCTTTAAGGATATTTGGATACAGCCCGCAGCAGGAGACGCAGGAGGTGCATTAGGGGCAGCTTTGGCTGTTTGGTATCAATATTGTGAACAACCCCGCCAGGTGAGGCAGTCAGCCGCTATAGAGAACGAAATCGAACTCGAAGCCGCCGGAGCCACCGAAACAGCAGTCGCCACGATAACCCCTCGGGTTATTCCTAGCACCGCCCCCGCTGATATGATGAAAGGCTCCTATTTGGGTCCCTCTTTTAGCAATTCCGAGATTCAGGATTATCTCAATTCCATTGATGCTAAATATATGTATTTGGCAGATGTTGAATTGATGCCTAGGTTAGCCGAAATTTTAGCTAATGGTCATGTCGTCGGCTGGTTCCAAGGTCGGATGGAATTTGGGCCGCGTGCTTTGGGAGGTAGGTCAATTATTGGCGACCCTCGTAACACTAAAATGCAGTCCGTCATGAATCTGAAAATTAAATATAGGGAGTCTTTCCGACCCTTTGCGCCTTCCGTGTTAGCAGAGCGTGTCGCTGATTATTTTGAACACAATACCCACAGTCCTTATATGTTGATGGTGGCTCCCGTTAAGGAGTCTCGCCGGATTCCTATGACCCCCGAACAAGAAAAACTTTTTGGGATTGAAAAGCTCAATATTCCCCGGTCCGAAATTCCCGCTATTACCCATGTCGATTATTCCGCACGCATTCAAACTGTACACCCAGAAACTAACCCCCGCTATCACAGTCTAATTAGTCATTTTGAAAAACTTACAGGCTGCGGTCTACTCGTTAATACCTCTTTTAATGTGCGGGGTGAACCTATTGTTTGCACCCCCGAAGATGCCTACCGCTGCTTTATGCGGACCGAGATGGATTATCTCGTTTTGGAAAATTATCTACTCGCCAAAACTGCACAAACTCCCTGGTCAAAAGATGATTCCTGGAAAAATGAGTTTGAGTTAGATTAATCCCTAGGAGCCACTTATGGTGGCTTCTCTCCCCCCAGGATCGCTGTTTTTCCCGGTTCTCAGTTCTCTGTTATATAATTGGTTGCAAAAATCCACTATGACTGATCACGATATCCCCAAACTTGATCGAAAAGGCTTGCGGGAATTTGGCTTGACAACAGGTGCAATTTGTGCTGGCTTGTTCGGCTTACTGCTACCATTAATTTTCCGCCACTGGCCGCCCCCAGCTTGGCCCTGGGTCGTAGCCACTATTCTCTGGGTTTGGTCTTTCCTGTCTCCGTCAACTCTCAATCCGATTTATTATACTTGGATGCGGATAGGTTTGGTTTTGGCTGGGATTAATACCCGAATTATTTTGGGGGCTGTGTTTTACGTTATGATTGCACCGATGGGGGCGATTAAGCGTTTATTTGGCTCTGATGCCATGAGACGAGATCTAGATCCTAACGTATCAACCTACCGGGTTCCCAGTCAAGTCCGTTCAAGAGTAAGTATGGAGCGTCCTTTCTAGTGTTTGAAGCAACATTAGATTTTCTGAAAGATTTGTGGGGTTTTCTGCGGGAGCGCAAAAAATATTGGCTGCTACCGTTGATTATTACTATGGTGTTATTGGGGGCTCTGATTGTCCTTAGTCAAGGGTCAGCGATCGCACCTTTCATTTATACTTTATTTTGATACTGTATTAGCGTCGAAATTGTTGGCAATTGGGGGAAAGAATAATTTTCTAACCCCCTAATTTCTTGATTTTCCTGACCTGGATTATATGAAAAATCTGCCATTATTTAAACGACCATCAACCCCCATTGAGGAAAAATCCGCTAAACGGGGGGTGGTTAGTCGAGAGTTGCTCGGAATTGTGGGCATTAATTTAGCCCTAATTTTACTCATCTTAGAAGTCGTACCTCTCCTGTTTTACCTAGTCACAGAACAGCGGTTTATTTATACTCATAATCGTGATAAAACCGCCACAAATCAACTTCTAGAACAGATAGGGGTGAGGGAACAACCTACCGGAAACAATGATGATAAAAATGCTATAGTCGAGCGTTTTCACCCCTTTTTTGGCTATGTATTAAAACCCGGCTTATTTGCGGATAATCCCTTTGGCTTGCGGGTGAATAACTACGGATTTTTTTCTCTCCACGATTACCCCTTTATCAGACTGAATGATAATCAGTTTATTATTGGTATCTTTGGCGGTTCTGTAGCCGTTGATTTTGCCAACTATGAAGTCACTCACAAGGAATTATCAAATACTTTAATTCAACAACTCAGAACAGTTCCCGAACTAGCAAATAAAGAATTTATTATCTTAAACTTTGCTCATGGGGGTTATAAACAACCTCAACAGTTATTAATTCTCAACTACTTTTTATCCATTGGTCAGGAATTAGACCTAGTGGTTAATATTGATGGTTTTAATGAAGTCGCATTACCACCATTAAATAATCAAGCATCCGTCCCAGTTTCCATGCCGAGTTTCCAACACATTCAACCCCTAACCGCCTTGGCTAATACTAATATTCCCGTGGTTTTAGCTTTGGCGGAAATGAACGAAACCAGGGAAAAATTAGTCCGTCAAATTCAGCGTTTAGAAAACTGTAAACTCGCCTCCTGTTATGCTTGGAATTCCTATCAAGTTAATCAACTAACTAGAAGATATCAAAGCCAGGTATCCGCCTTAGATACAATGCAGATTGAGTTACGACAAAATGAAGATGATTTAGCTAATAGTTTAATTTCCATACCCCAAAATCCCCAGGTTTTACCAGATGACATAGCCTTTGATAAAATGGTAGATATCTGGTTTAACTCTTCCCAAATGATTCATCAAACTTTAGCAAATAAAAATATCCCTTATTTTCATGTAATACAGCCTAATCAGTATCATCCCACCCAAAGAACTTTCACCGCCGAAGAAATTGCCATTTTTGATGATAACCCGTATATAGAAGGAGTTATACAAGGCTATCCTCGGTTACTTGCTAGAGGGAAAGATTTGCCAAATTTTGGTGTTAATGTTATCAATGCTGTGACAGTTTTTGACACCAAACCAGAAACGGTATATAGAGACAGTTGTTGTCACTATACACCCAGAGGTCAAGAAATCTTTACTGAATATATTGGCAATTCCATTGTTAACCGTCTCCAGTCAATAACCCCCTAAGTATTCGGCTATAACTTATATATGAGTTGCTAATGTTTGACAGTTTCGATGATTATCACCTCCTATTAATCTATGATAATGAAACACAAATTTAATCGCAAGCAAATTAAAGAAGTTGGCAAAATTATCTTAATTAACCTATTGTTGTTAGGGTTTTTTGTAGAATTGGGTTCCCTGGGTTTTTATTTAGTCCGCCATAACCAGTTATTTTATACTCGTCAACGACCAAGCAGCATTGAAGAAATGGGTTTGAACCTAGAAGGTATGAGGATGGAAATTTCTATCGTAGAAAGACTACATCCCTATTTCGGATATGCACCTAAACCAGGTCCTGATTTTCGTCCGGGGTTCAAATATAATAACTATGGCTTTATTTCTCCATATAATTATCCCTTTGTCAAAACTAACGAAAATCAATTTATCGTGGGAGTATTTGGGGGGTCAGTAGCTTCTAACTATTCTATCTATGAGATTCAAAATGGAATTTTAGAGACCAAAATTCGAGAAGTGCCCGGTTTAGAAAATAAAGAACTAATTATTTTATCCTTTGCTACGGGAGGCTATAAACAGCCACAACAGCTTTTGATTTTGAATTATCTGCTGTCTGTGGGTCAGGTGTTTGATATGGTGATTAATATTGATGGGTTTAATGAACTGGCTTTATCTAGTGTTAATAATGAAAAAAAACTGGAATTAACAATGCCAAGTGCATCCCACATACAACCTTTAACTAATTTAGCCAATAATAGTTTATCTACCCAAGCCTTAGAAAGTATACTTAAAATTAAGCAAGCTAAACCCCGAATTAATCAGGTTGCTTCTAACTTAAAAAATTGTCGGATGGCTTCTTGTTATACTATCAATAATCTGGCTATCCAGGGATTAATTAAAGATTATTACCAGGAGGTTGAACGATTTCAAAGATATCAACAAATTCCTGATCATGACGGGGGAGAAGGCAGCGTATTTTTATTTTATACTCAAGAGTCAGTTTTACCGGAAGAGAAAGCCTTGGCTAAAATTACTGATACATGGGTGAGAACTTCTACGGTGATTAATCATATTTTATCTGCGAAAAATATTCCCTATTTCCATATTCTGCAACCTAACCAATATCATGTCACTAATAGGGTTTTTAGCAGCGAAGAAAAAGCGATCGCATTTACTGATAATACCCCTTACCGCCAGCCTATTGTAGCAGGTTATCCTCTGCTATTAAATCGAATTGCTGACTTGGAGGCGGCGGGGGTGACTATTTTTAATGGGGTGAATATTTTTGATGCTGCGCCAGAAATGATGTACATTGATAACTGTTGTCACTATACCCCGGCTGGTGAACATATCCTTTCGAGTTATGTGGCGGAAAGTATTAAAAATATACTTAATCAACGCCTAAATCCACCAAATCTTAACTTGGCTAATGAACCTCTCACTGACTAGCATAAAGGAGGATTGATGATTCCTAATTTACAGCCAGAAAATACTATCAATTCCGATTATTGGGGATTCTTGAATCAGTTAGAAAAAACTGATTTTTCTGGAGAGGTTAAGGGAGATTTTGCTACTCGTTTAGTAACCGCCACTGATAATAGTATTTATCAGATACTTCCCCAGGGAGTAGTTTACCCCAGAAACCATCATGATTTAGTGATTCTGTTGAAACTGGCTAGTCAAACTCCCTATCAAAATATCACCTTTTCTCCACGGGGAGGGGGAACCGGAACTAATGGTCAATCCTTATCTAGGGGAATTATTATCGATTGTTCTAAGTTTATGAATAACATCTTAGAAATCAATTTAGAGGAGGGATGGGTCCGCGTTCAGCCGGGAGTAGTTTTAGACCAACTTAACTCATGTTTACAGCCTCATGGTGTCTTTTTTGCGCCCTCAGTAGCGCCTAGTAATCGGGCGACTATTGGGGGAATGATTAACACTGATGCTTGTGGTAAGGGGTCGCGAATTTATGGGCGAACCAGTCAACACATTTTAGAGTTAACCTGGGTGTTACCAGATGGGACGGAAAGCCTATCCTTCCCTATGGATACTATAGCATTAAACCGCCTTAAAAAGCAAGGGGGAAGAGTAGGAAATATTTATAATTGTCTGGATAACCTTCTCACGGATAACCAAGATAAAATCAATCAGGTATTTCCTCAACTTACCCGATTTATGACTGGCTATAACTTGGCTAAAGTCTATTCTGAGGACAAACAAACTTTTAACCTGAATTACTTATTAGCAGGCGCGGAAGGTACTTTAGGAATTATCACGGAAGCCAAACTTAAACTTACGCCAATTCCCCAGGCTAAAAAATTACTGGTTATTCATTATGAAAGTTTTAATTATGCTTTAGAAGGGGCTATGGATTTATTAGCCTCGGAGCCAGGGGCGATCGAAACTATTGATGAGACGATTCTTAATTTGGCTAAACAGGATGAAATCTATGATGCTGTTAAGGATTTTATCCCGTCTTCTGGGACTATCAATCTAGTGGAATTTGTGGGAGAAAGCGAGGCTGATATTCAACCTAAAATAGACTCAATTATTGCGAAACTTAAAGGGGGTAATCAGGGTATAAGTGGTTATTATTTGGCGAGGGATAATCAGGAAATTATCAATCTCTGGAAACTGCGTAGTAAAGGGGCGGGACTCCTGGGAAATCAACGGGGAAATCGTAAACCGATACCTTTTATAGAGGATACTGTGGTTCCCCCAGTGCATCTAGCTAAGTATATTGGAGAATTGCGGGGTTTATTAGCAGAATATAATCTGATTTATGGGATGTATGGTCATGTAGATGTTGGTTGTTTGCATTTGCGTCCGGCTTTGGATTTGAAGATTCCCGCAGATGCAGAATTAGTCCGCAAATTATCCGATCGCGTTGTGGCTTTAGTGCGTAAATATGGGGGAGTATTTTGGGGAGAACATGGTAAAGGTTTTAGGAGTGAATATACACGGGAGTTTTTGGGAGATGAATTATATCAAGTTTTCCGAGAAGTGAAAACTATCTTTGACCCCCAAAATAGACTAAATCCGGGTAAAATTGTCACGCCGATAGATAGTTTAGATACAGTAGTTAAATTAGATTCACCTATGCGGGGAGAATTTGACCGCCAAGTTAATCCTAGTAAAATTAGTGAATATGAAGGGGCGTTTAATTGTAATGGTAATGGCGCTTGTTTTAACTTCGATCCTGATGATGTGATGTGTCCTTCCTATCGGGTAACTCGCGATCGCATTCATTCCCCAAAAGGGCGATCGAGTTTATTGCGGGAGTGGCTAAGACTCCTAGAAAATCATGGTGATGAAATTACGGAAACCCCGACAACTTTAATCATGCGCCTCTGGAATACCCTCAAACAATGGCGGGGAGATTATGATTATTCCCAGGAAGTTTATGGGGCTATGAATGGCTGTTTATCCTGTAAAGCCTGCGCTAGTCAATGTCCGATTCATGTGAATATCCCGGACATAAAATCTAAGTTTTTGTATCTTTATCATACTCGATATTTGCGACCATTTAGAGATTATCTAATCGCCCATATTGAAACGCTGTCAAAGTGGCAATCTGTGCATCCGATAATAGCTCATATATTAAGCCAAAATCCTCTATCAAAAGCGGCGACTAAAACTCTGTTAAATATAGTCGATCCTCCGGTAGTGAGTCATCCCACCCTCAAGGAAGGTTTACGGACGCGCCACCACCCCAAATTTAATCTGGATAGGCTGCAAAATTTAAGTGGGTCTGAAAAGGAATGTAGTGTGATTTTGCTACAGGATGCTTTTACCAGTTTTTATGAATCTTCCCTGGTATTAGCAATCTATGATTTTCTGCACAAATTAGGATATAATGTATATATACCCGATTTTTTTCCCAGTGGTAAACCCACTCATGTAAAAGGATTTTTACGAGAGTTTAAAGCGATCGCTTCCCCAAACTGCGAATGGTTGCAACAATTAAAATCCCTAGAAATTCCCCTAATTGGTATTGAACCTAGTATAGTTTTAACCTATCGGGATGAATACCCGAAAATACTCAATTTTAGTCCAGCCTTACCAACCATTGACTTACTGCAAGAGTTTCTGAGCCAAAATAGCGATCGCTTACCGAAACTCAGCGCCAGTCAGCCTTATTTTCTGTTCGGACATTGCCAGGAAAAAACTGCGGTTTTAACCTCTCAAAAACAATGGCAGCAGCTATTTACTACTATGGGATTAGAATTAAATATCGTCAATACAAGCTGTTGCGGAATGGCGGGAATATATGGTCATGAAGCCGAACACTATCAGCAATCCCAGGACATTTATAATAGTAGTTGGGGGCGAATTATCTCAACCATAGATAATCCCAATCAAATCTTAGTCACAGGTTATTCTTGTCGATCGCAAATTCACAGATTTAGTCATTTTACCCCCAATCATCCCATCCAAGCATTACTAAAATTACTGTAAACTCAGAGGTATTGTGGAAATTGATGACCTGGAAAAATACTAAAATGCGCTTAATATCCCTTGATGTATTTAGAGGTATAGCGATCGCCGCCATGATACTGGTGAATAACCCCGGAAGCTGGGGTTATATGTATCCGGTATTGCAACACGCCGAATGGGATGGCTGCACCCCCACCGATGTAGTTTTCCCCAGTTTCCTATTAATTATGGGAGTAGCGATCGCCTTTTCTCTGTCCAAATTTGCCCGAGAACATCGTTTACCGGGCGAGAAAGTACCCCCATCAGTTTATAGTCGAATAGGGCGGCGATGTCTACTACTATTTCTGTTAGGCTTATTCCTAAATGGTTTTCCCCACTATGACCTAGCCAATATCCGAATCATGGGAGTATTACAACGAATAGCGATCGCCTATGGACTAACTGCGATCGCCATTTTAAACCTGTCGCGACGGCAATTGTGGCTAATTTCCATTCTCACCCTCATAGGTTACTGGGTAGCCATGACCATAATTCCCGTCCCCAGCTATGGCCCAGGAAACCTGTCACCAGAAGGCAACTTAGGCGCATTCATAGACCAGACAATTTTAGGTTCCCATCACTTGTGGCGAGGCGGTCCCTACGACCCAGAAGGATTATTTAGCACCGCACCCGCTACAGTTACCGTAATCCTCGGCTATCTTACCGGAGAATGGCTAAAATCCCAACCCCGAAACAGTTTCACCGTCATTAACCTAGTAATGTTTGCCCTCAGTAGCCTGGTGGTCGGCTATTTGTGGGGGGTATGGTTTCCCATTAATAAGGCACTGTGGACCAGTTCATTTGTATTAGTGACCGCTGGCTGGGGACTGCTATTATTAGCCTTCTGTTATGGGGTCATAGAAGTAAAAAACTGGCGACGGTGGGGGAAACCTTTGGAAATTATGGGAGTTAACGCCATATTTCTATTTGTGGCTTCCGGCTTACTCGCCAGGATCTTAATACGCATCCCGGTAGGTAGCGGACCCGTTAGCCCTAATCTGAAAACCTGGATCTATGAAAATATATTTGTATCCTGGGCGGGGCCACTCAATGGATCGCTGATGTATGCTGTAGCCACAGTCATATTTTGGTGGGCGATCGCCTATATTATGTATAATCGTCGGTGGTTTCTGAAAGTCTAGGTACAGAAAATCGCTACAATAGATCGACAGTATCTATTAACAGTCTTAGCAGCACGTTATGATTCCAACCGTCATCGAACAATCAGGCCGTGGTGAACGCGCCTTTGATATTTACTCCCGACTCCTGCGCGATCGCATCGTGTTTCTAGGAACCCAAGTTAACTCAGATGTTGCTAACTTAATTGTGGCCCAACTGCTATTTTTAGACGCAGAAGACCCCGAAAAAGACATTTATCTATACATCAACTCCCCAGGAGGCGGGGTTAATGCGGGATTGGGCATCTTTGACACCATGAACCATATTCGTCCTGATGTCTGCACCGTCTGTCTGGGACTAGCAGCCAGTATGGGGGCATTTCTCCTCAGCGCCGGGGCTAAAGGAAAGCGTTACAGCCTCCCCCATTCCCGGATTATGATTCACCAACCCCTCGGAGGCGCACAAGGACAAGCTACCGATATTGAAATTCAGGCCAGAGAAATTCTGTATCTGAAACGGCAACTTAACGAAAATCTCGCTAAACACACAGAACAACCCCTGTCCCGTATCGAAGAAGACACAGAAAGGGATTTCTTTATGTCCGCCGAAGATGCGGTTAATTACGGCCTCATCGATCAAGTCATTAGTCGCCGTCCTTCTGCATCTAATCCGGTTGAGAGTTAACATAGGCGATCGCACAGTCCCAAGCCCCTCTCCCTCTGGGATCTAATGTAGGGGCGGGTTAGGCAATTAATAATGAATAATTGATAATTGATAATTGATAATTGATAATTGTAGGGGCGGGTTATGCTGTCAATTACCTCTGGTCAGCAAAAGAGTCATCAACCCGCCCTCTGGGGTTCTGCTGTCAATTACCTCTGGTCAGCAGAAGAGTCATCAACCCGCCCTTTGGGGTGGCGCTGTCAATTACCTATGCTAACAAGAAGACTAATAAACCCCCCTTTGGGGTTGGGGGTTGTTGGGAACTATCAAAAATGCTAAATAGATTCTAAATAGTGTAAAAAGTCCAGCAGTTCTTCAGGAGTTAAATGGTGGCGCGATCGCTTTCCGTAGGTCTTGAGTAGATATGCAGAACCCTGTTCCGCTGTCCAACCTAATCTTCGCAACTCAATATCTGTTTTGGCAATATCGTCAGACATATCATCACCATGGTAAACAGTATTATGACCAGTCTCTTGGGAAAGTGTCACCGATCGCGGTTCTGGCGGATGAATAATCGTATTTTCGGGGGTTTCTAGTTCATCGGAGGGCAAATGGGGCAGAGAAGCGCCTCGGGCTTTGGTTTGGGCTGGGTTCTGGGTAGTTGTGGCATCAGGTAAAGATGGAGACCCGGTTTTAGGCTGAATGTAGGTAGCAGATAGCCACTCATCAGAAGGCATAGCCATGGAGTCAAGCCCCAGAGTTTCGCGGCCAGTGGTGGGTGAGTCCACAGCCGACTGATTTGATAGATTAGAAACAACGGGACTCGGTAAACTGTCTGACCTATGAGGTAAATCAGCCTTGGGTAAATTATCCCCGATTTTGTGTAACCCCAAACACTGTAGCGATCGCTCTCTGGCCCTATCCTCAGCCAACTCCACAGTTTCAGCCATACCTAGTCCCGATGCCAGAGTTACCCCGGCCACCTGTACCGATACCCGAACAATATATTGATTGTTCTCAATAGCAATTAACTCAGAGATAAGTCCCCCTGTGGGATAGCGGCTTCTAAATTGAGTGAACATAATCTTCAGTAAACTTATAGGATATAATTGGTTAGAATGTGGTCTCCGACGCAGCTCCTCTGCCCCAGAAAACACTTTTCCACCTGTGGGGCATCGTTGTACATCCCACCCTTAGCATTTTCTGTAAGGTTGCCGATCGCTCTCAACTAAAATTGTATCACTGTCTCTCAGGGGTGATTGGTTGGCATGGTGGGAAAAAGTGAGTCCTGGAAAAGTGGCTGAAACTAACAAAGGCAGAAGTGGCGTTAGAACTACCTATCCCCATCGACATCACGAAGGAAAATCGCTACATGGAATTTTCAATCGCTACACTGTTAGCCAACTTTACAGAGGATAAATCTGTAGCCCCCAAGGCTCTCGAAAAAAAACTGACCTCTGATGAAGAGAGTCTGCGAAAATTTCAGATCGCCATTGATGCTTTAGAGCGGATTGGCCTTTTGGAAAAAGATAAGGGCCGCTATCGTCGCATAGAACAGGAGAGTATTGTAGAAGCCAAATTGCGATGTTCCAGCAAAGGCTTCTGCTTTGCGATTCAAGACGCGGAAAGTGCCGAGGATGTCTACATCCGGGAAAGTCACTTGAGTACCGCCTGGAATGGCGATCGCGTCCTGGTGAGAATTATTAAAGAAGGCTCCCGTCGTCGTTCCCCCGAAGGAGAAGTTTATCTAATCCTAGAGCGAGCTAACCCCTCCGTACTCGCTCGCGTCAAAGAAACCAAAAAAGGATATCGCGCCGTCCCCCTAGATGACCGATTGCTATTTGAAATGAATCTGGTCAACCCCCCAGAGGAACTCGTTGATGCTGTCGATCACCTGGTTCATGTCGAAGTAGTGCGCTATCCTCTGGGTATTCATCGCCCTGTGGGTAGGGTGGTACAAGTTCTGGGTTCTGATGCTGAGGAAGCAGAAGACCTGGATATTGTTTGTTGTAAACATGATTTACCCCGGTCCTTTCCCAAAAGTGTACTACAGGAAACCGAAATCCTCCTAGCAGCTAGTGCTACTCTCAAAAATAGCGACTTGGAAAATCGACTTGATCTGCGCGACGAGCCGACTCTTTCCTTTAGCCCCGATTTGGGAAATCCTGAATTTTCAGTCTTCAAGCCAGAAGACGAACCCTGTCAATATACAATTGATCACGCCCTCAGCTTGAAAGAAACCGAATCGGGGAACTGGAAATTAGCGGTTCATATCGCAGATAGCTCCCATTATATTCAACCAGACACCTCCTTAGATCGCGAAGCCAGGCGGCGGGGTATCGGCATTTACTTAGCCGATAAATATATTCCTATTGTTCCCGCTCCCCTCAGTTGCGATCGCATTTCTCTGATACCAGGAGAAGATCGCCTGGCTTTGTCCATCATGATTGAACTAGGTCCTACCGGAAAAATCCTAGAATATGAAATTCAGCCCAGTATCGTCCGCGTTGACCGACAAATAACTTATCAGGAAGCCCAAAGTATTCTTGATGGCGAATCTTCCGAAGATAATCGGATTATAGAAGACCTCCTAGAAGTCAGTCGCGCCATTCGACAAATGCGGGAGTTGCGGGGTGGTTTTGAACTCAATCTTCCTGATACCCATTGTCATTTTAATGACGAAGGGGAACTCGGACCCATGATTTCTGGCACTAAATTAGTCTCTCAGGCTATGGTATCTGAGTTGATGATTTTAGCTAATCAGGTAGTTGCTTGCCACCTGCAATCCCTTGGGGTTCCTGCTATCTATCGCGTTCAAGCCGCCCCAGACCCCGCTGATGTCGCTGAATTGGTCAAGTTGTCTGTTCATCTGGGACCGGAACTTGATCTTGATGATGAAGCCGAAATTCAACCCCAAGATTTTCAAGCATTCACCCAAGCCATTAAAAATACTCGAGCCGAGAGGGTATTAACTTATCTGCTTGAAGATAGTCTCAAACCTACTGTTTATAGTACCGTTCCTAAACTGCATTTTGGCTTGGCATTACCCGCCTATACTCACTGTACCTCACCCATTTCTCGCTATTGTGACCTGCAAATTTGTCGGGTTCTCAAAGCGGTATTTGAAGAGGGACGCGATCGCCGTTCCACTCGTTCCAAAGAACCAGTTAACCTCCATCATTCCTCATCAGAGGGCAAAATTTCCTGGAATGTCTTACCTCCAGAGTTACAACATGATCTCGAAACCCAGTTTGCTCAACTCGTCGTTCATCTCAGCGAAAGGGAAAGCGTCGCCGCTGATGCTGAGGAAGACCTAGAGGGACTCAAAAAAACTGGGTTTATGAAAGAACGCACCGGTCAAACTTTTGTCGGTTTAATTACTGGCGTTCAGTCCTATGGCTTTTTTGTCGAGATTGAACTAGAGTCTCCTGGTGGTTCAACTCTCAGGGTAGAAGGGTTAGTTCATGTCTCTTCTCTTAAAGATGACTGGTACGAATACCGTTCTCGTCAACAAACCTTAGTCGGTCGCAAAAACCGCAATCAGTACCGTCTTGGCGATAATGTGGAAGTTCAGGTTAAGAGTGTAGACTACTACCGTCAACAAATTGATTTGGTTGCTGTTGGTGGCGGTAGTGAAGCTATTGATGACCATGATGATAGCTTTTAGCTATCTCCTAGCTTCCCCATTTCCCTAGGGGGAGTACAACCCCAAAATTCCGATAATAACCCGATAATTATCGGCCCTACGCACCACCAGACTCTCCCCAGTGGGAAAAACCCGGTTTTTATTGAGCTTTCTGGTTTCTCACCAAGATTTGGCTAAAAAACCGGGTTTTTTGAGTATTTTCCTAGGGGGAGTACAACCCCAAAATTCCGATAATAACCCGATAATTATCGGTGCTACGCACCACCAGACTCTCCCCAGTGGGAAAAACCCGGTTTTTATCGGGCTTTCTGGTTTCTCACCAAGATTTGGCTAAAAAACCCGGTTTTTTGACTGATGATCTCGAACCCCCCTACATTATCGCCCTATCCCTCTCTCCCCAGCCATCTCCAGAGAGGGAGGGAGTAATATTTGAGAGGGAGTAATAGTGAGAGAGGGAAGAATTATCCATTATCCATTATGGGCTGGCGGCTATCAGTTATAGTCGTGTTATAATAAGCGGTAATCGTCTATAGTCTATGGTCGTCTTCAATATTAATAGACTACTCCTAGGCTAATCACTAAAGAAGGAGCAGGGTGTTGATATTTGGGGTATGAAGTGGGCATTTTTTATGAAATTATCTCTGCAAAAAAAGGTCTTGTTGGGCTTTGTAATTTCTTCTATTTTACTACTGATGGTTACTTACAGTGGCTATCAAACTTCTAAGAAATTGGCTAACCTGAAGGAATGGGAAATACATACTAAGGAAGTATTAAGATTTTTGGAGGAAATTGCCACAGATTTATCAGATGCAGAAACCGGTCAAAGGGGTTTTTTGCTGACACTAGAACCAGAATATTTAGAGCCTTATAATCAAGCAGTTCAAGAGATTGATCAAGATTTATCCTTTCTCATATCTTTGACCAAAGATAATCAGATTCAGCAACAAAATCTTGATATTTTATCCACATTAATTAGCGAAAAATTAGAGGAACTTGAACTCACAATTAAAATGGCTAAATCTGGAGATATTCAAGGAGCAATTGAATTAGTTAAAACCAATCAAGGCAAAAATTTAATGAATGAGATTAGACAGGTTTTAGACACCATGAAATATGAGGAAGAAAGATTGTTGGCGATTCGGTCAGACGCGACGGATGAATTAATTCAAAATACTTTCTTGGTGTTTGGTTTAGGGATAGTTTTTGATTTGGGATTACTATCAGCTCTTTATTTAGTAATATATCGAGAAATTTCTCATAAACAAATCGCTCAACAACAGTTGATTGCTTTAAACCAAGCTGCTTTTAGGTTTGTGCCACAAGAGTTAATTAAAATTTTAAATAAAGATAGTATAATCGATGTTGATTTGGGGGACTATACCGAACAAGAAATGTCTATAATGTTTTCAGATATTCGTGATTTTACATCCATAAGTGAACGTATTTCTCCCCAAGATAACTTTAATTTAATTAATGCGTATTTATCGCGTATGGCACCATTAATTAATGAACATTATGGATTTATTGATAAATATATTGGTGATGCTATTATGGCGCTTTTTAGTCGGAGTCCAGATGATGCTGTACAAGCTGCTATTTCTATGTTAGAAAGTTTAAATGAATATAATAAACAGCGAAATGAGTATGGTTATATTCCCCTAAAAATTGGCATAGGAATTAATACGGGAAGATTGATATTAGGAACAGTAGGATACCATGAACATATAGAAGGTACTGTGATTAGTGATGCTGTTAATTTGGCTTCCCGAATTGAGCAACTAACTAAAGTTTATCGGGTTCCTTTATTAATATCAGAGTCTACATTTTTGCAGCTCAAACATCCCCAGAACTATGCGATTCGTTTGGTTGATCAAGTTCAGGTTAAAGGTAGGTCAGAAATTGTCAAAGTTTACGAGGTTTTTAATCATGATTTAGTCCCGGAATTATCAGCAAAACTATCTAATTTATCAGTATTTTCGGAAGGGGTTACACTCTATCATCAGCAACATTTCCAGGAGGCTTTTGAGGCTTTTAAGGACTGTTATCATCAAAACTCTAATGATTCGGTTGTGGAAGTGTATTTGCGGCGTTTAAAAGGTGATTGTTTACGGTGAAATTATTTTCATCATCAGATTACCCCCTTTTTGGAAATGGTAGGGGACTGATTGAATTTCTACGGAATATTTTAAAGCTGTTAATTGCTCAATTAATCTTGGGAAAAATTCGGGAGTCTCTCCCCCAATACTAACTAGGGGAAATAGAAGAACAATACTGGCTACCCGGCATAATTCCAGGATAGCATCTCGGTGGAACTTTTCGGAAAGACGATCGCTATAGGAAAATAGAAAATGAGCCGATAAAGCTCGGTCAAACTGACGGTCAGCAAAAGGCAAATGCGGCAGTTCTGCGTCGATATAACGCCCGGTTTGTCGTCCTTGGTCAAAATCAGCCAAAAACTCATTCATCGCCTCTTTACGGACCTGTGCGAGGTGTTCTGGGGATTTTATTTGATGCCAGATGTAGTCTTCCCGGTTAGCTTCTACCTGTTGGATTACTATAGGCAAAACGAATTGAATACGATCGCTAATTTGGGCAGTGGAAAACCGATAAAGAGGGTCACAGGAAACCACAGAATAACCTCGGCGGGTCATCACTGCATTAAAACTCGCCGGACCCCCAGCACAGTCCAAATAAGAGCAGTGCAAATCATCCTCACTGAGAGCAAACATTTGCAAATACTCATCAAAACTGCGTCCCCAAGGAATCACTTGATTAACGGTAAATCCCATAATTTTGCCCAGTTCCCAAAACTGCTAAATCATGGCAACCCATAGAGAATCGCCATATATGCTACGGGTCAAAAATGCGATCGCCTCTCCCGGTTAGGTGATGGTGTTGTACTGATAGGGGGTAGCCGTCGCGGTTGAGAAAATGCCACAAAAAAACAGGGGTGAGGCTGAAAATTGCCGATCGCCCCTGTCAGCAAGTCTATGCCACGTTTTCGTTACTTTCGTTAGCCACCCGTTCCTTAAAGGCTTTCCCAGCCGAGAAAGCTGGAACAGTAGTAGCAGGAATGGTCATGGGTTGTCCCGTGCTAGGGTTACGACCCTCACGAGCCTTGCGGTGGCGAGCCTCAAAAGAACCAAAGCCCACTAGAGTGACTTTTTCCCCCTCAGCCACAGCATCCATAATGCACTCACAGATAGCCGAAATAATGGCATCCGCTTGTTTTTTGGTAACGCCAGCCTTGATAGATGTTTCCTGAACCAACTGCTCTTTATTCATCGAAATACCTCCAGAATCATTTTCAGTGGGTGATTTTGCCCTGATGATCGCGCTTTGCAGTTCAGACTTATCAGAAATTGACAAGTATAAACCTTAAAATTCGCGCTAAGTTTCACGCCTTCGGCACCCTGGGAATCCTTTTTGAGGGGGGCCTGAGCCCGAAAATACTACAGAATAGGATTTACAGGCTCAGGATACAGCATACAACAGCAGTCAGGGCATTTTGACAATCACCCAAGGCGAGATTACTCAATCCCCTCAATGCGGTCTTCAACCTCCTGGTATAACTCCCGCAGGCGATCGAGATTTTCTTCGCTAGTTTCCCAATACCCGCGACCATTCACCTCCAGCAGAGTTGTGACCATTTTACGGAAAGAATGGGGGTTAAGATTCATGAGACGTTGCTGCATAGCCTCGTCCTTGATAAAGGTTTCGTTAGTTTCCTCATAAACCCAATTATCCACAGCCCCAGCAGTAGCACTCCATCCCATGGTATTAACCAGACGCTTAGACAACTCTCGCACCCCCTCATAACCATGAGAAAGCATCCCCTCGTACCATTTAGGGTTGAGCATCTTCGTCCGTGCGTCTAGGCGCACAGTTTCCGAGAGAGTCCGAACTTGAGCGTTAGCCGTCGTGGTATCCGCGATATAGGAAGCCGGTTTTTTCCCGTCTTTCCGCAAGCTGGCGATAGTTTTGGTCGGGTCAGAGTCGAAATAGTGGGAAACGTCAGTTAAGCTAATTTCCGAAGAATCCAAGTTTTGGAATGTAGCATCAGCAGTTTTCAGGGAAGCCTCAAAAATCTGACGGTTATCATCCATCATCCCCGGATTATCGGAATTGAAGGCAAAAGACTTGCGGTTTAGATACATTTCCTGCAATTCTGCCTCACTTTCCCAGGTGCTATTTTCCACAGCTAAGTTAACGTTAGCTGCATAAGAACCAGAAGCATTGGAGAAAACACGGGTAGCAGCCTGTCGGATGTTGATACCTAGCTCTGCCGCTTGTTGTAGGGCGTGTTTGCGAACAAAGTTCATTTCCAGGGGTTCATCCGCTTCCGCTGCCATTTTAACGGCTTTGTCGAGCAGATTCATTTGGTTGATGAACAGGTCGCGGAACACTCCCGAACAGTTAATCACCACATCAATGCGAGGGCGGCCCAATTCTTCCAGGGGGATTAACTCCAACTTGTTGACCCGACCCAAAGCATCAGGAACCGGTTTGGCTCCAACCATCCACATAACCTGGGCCAAGGATTCCCCGTAGGTTTTGATATTATCAGTTCCCCACAGGACAACCGCGATAGTTTCTGGGTATTGACCCCCATTTTCCATTTTTTGCCGTTCTAGGAGTCGGTCTACCACGATTTGAGCCGATTTAACTGCCGCGACAGTCGGGATAGACTGAGGGTCCAGGGCGTGCATATTCTTCCCAGTGGGGAGAACGTCGGGGTTGCGAATGGGGTCGCCGCCAGGTCCGGGAAGGATATATTCTCCTTCCAAAGCACGGAGCAAGGCTCCCAATTCGTTATCGGCGCAAACCTGTTTCAAGCAAAATTCCAGATACTCAAACAGGGGTTTCATGGGTTCGGGGTCAATCTGGGTATAGCCCAAGTCGTGTAATGCTTGCAACCAGGGTTCTTTTTTCCCCATGTTAAAGAAGTTGAGTTGCGAGATTTTGGAGACACGGCCTTCTGCGTCCGTTTGTTCTTGAACTAAAGCAGCGATCGCCGCACGGGTAGCATTTGTGATGTGCTGCAATTGGTCAACGTCCGCGAGAATGCCTTGGTCACTGTTGCGGTAGAGTTCCTCAATATCCCGATTAATGCTATTAGCGATAATCCGAGGCAGACTGAGTATCCCTTCTTCTTCCCGGTCTAAGCTGGCAATATTAACCAAAGTAGCGATCGCCTCTTCCGCACTCGGAGGCTTACCAATAACGTGCAACCCACAGGGAAGCAGGCGAGACTCAATTTCCATGAGTTTCTGATAAACCCGTCCCACCACATGATCGCGTTCTTCCTGGGTAAGTTCTGCTGGGTCTTGTTCCGGCAGGGCGATATCCTGATCCAAGTTCACCATACGGGATTTTTCGATAATGGTGCTAACAATTTGCACCCCGCGACCACTATCTTTCAGAGTTTGGTAAGACCCAATCAATTCGTTAAGTTCTTGGAGACCCTTATAGAGTCCCGCATTTTCCGCCGCCGGAGTCAGATAAGAGATAGTTTCCGCATAGCTACGGCGTTTAGCAATAGTCGCCTCACTGGGGTTATTAGCCGCGTAATAGTACAGATTAGGAATAGTCCCAATCAGGTTATCCGGGTAGCATTCCCCAGACATTCCCATCTGTTTTCCCGGCATAAATTCTAGGGAACCATGGGTCCCAAAGTGCAGCACAGCATCTGCGCCCCAAACCTGTTCTAGGTAGGTATAGTAAGCCGCGAAGCCGTGGTGAGGACTCGCCGACCGGGAGAACAGCAAACGCATGGGGTCGCCTTCATAGCCGAAGGTCGGTTGTACCCCGATAAACAGATTTCCGAAGGATTTTCCGTAAACTAACAGATTTTCCCCATCCGTGTTCAGGTGTCCCGGAGGTGGTCCCCAGTTTTCGTGGAGACGTTCCGAGTAGGGGGTGAGTCGTTCATACTGTTCTACCGACATTTTATAGGCGATATTCAGTTCTGGGCTTTGATATTGAGCAGTAGCATCATGGATAACCTGCTGCATTAAAGCGCCCGGAGACTCTGGGATTTCCGGGATATCATAACCGTTATTTTTTAACGCTTTCATCACCTCATAGATGGAACCGAATACGTCCAAATAGGCGGCGGTTCCGACATTCCCTTTATCCGGCGGGAAACTGAAAATAGTAATCGCGACTTTTTTATCAAGTTTTGGTTTTTTCCGCAGGTTAGCCCATTTTAGCGCCCGCTGACAGATAGCTTCGATGCGGTCTTGGAGGGCGATCGCCTTTCCCGTCGCTCCGTCGCGTCCTGACACAATAATCGGCTCAATAGCCCCATCCAATTCCGGGATAGCAATTTGTAGCGCCACTTGAATAGGATGCAATCCCAATTCACTTTCTTCCCATTCTTCCGTAGTTTGGAATACCAGGGGCAAGGCTACCATATAGGGACGGTTGAGCCGTTTTAGGGAGTCGATCGCTTTCGGGTGGTCTTGGCGAGCCGGACCTCCCACCAATGCGAACCCCGTCAGGGAAACCACGATATCAACCAGAGGTTGAGCCGGAATGCCTTTGGGTGGCGTATCCCAGAAGTAGGTATCTACAGGTTTGGAAAAATCCAGACCTCCCGCAAATACTGCCACCACTCGCGCCCCCATAGCTTCCAGTTCCTGCACCATAGCCACATAATGGGCATCGTCTCCCGTGACTAGGTGGGTGCGTTGCAGCACCAAGCCCACACAGGGCGCTAGGGGGTCCTTGGTGTCCTCTGGGATATCTTCGCGCCCGTTATACCAACTCAGATAATCATTGACATCCTCGAACATTTTGGGAGCCAGGGGATGCCAAATTCCCATATCGGGATACGTCACCGGTTCCGCAAAGTGCAGTTTTTCTTGGCCCTTAAAAACATATTTCTCTGCCAACATGAGCAGGAAGTTTTCCAGGTTTTCTGGAGAACCACCCAGCCAATATTGGAAACTCAGCATAAAGTTCCGCGCGTCCTGAGCCTTATCAATAGGCATATATTTCAGGACTTTGGGGAGGGTTTGCAGAAGTTTCAGCATTCCGTCCTGGAAGGAGGAGCCAGATTTTTCCTTCCGTTTTTTCATGAACTGGGCGATCGCGCTTTTGCTTTGTCCCAGTTGTGCCATAGAGAAGCTGCCCATTTTATTAAGGCGCATTACCTGTGGCATGGAAGGAAACACCACCGCCACATCTAAGCGATCGCGGTATGGGGCTACGGCTTCCACCACTTTATCAGCCAAATCTTCGATAAAGATTAATGAGGCGATGAAAACATTAGCCTCGGCTAGGTCTTTTTTAAGGTTTTCGTAGTTTTCCGGGTCTCGCAGTTCCTCGATCAGATAACCACTGATCTCGATCGCCAAGTTCGGATTTTTTTCATTTATGGCCCGCACTGCTGCTGACAAAGCGCTCTGGTACTGGGCCTCTAGCACAATATAGACGACTTTTAGAAGCGATCGTCCGTTGAGGGAATCCGGTTTAATGTGTCTAACGGTAGGCTTGACGTAGGTAAACATATTTAGTGTTCGTTCCTCGGTGTTCTGCTCTAAAGCTGTCTGGATAGGTAGACTATTGTGGATCAGCGATCGATCCGGTCAACATTTGGCAACGTCCTACATGGGATGCCGTCCCGCTAGGAGACAACCCTGATGACTTCACCATTGAGTATTATTACCATAAAATGAGCCAAAGTGGTTAGTGGAAGCCACTTTTTGACACAATTCGACAAAATTTTGGCCAATATTTGCAACAAAAATTTATAAATTGCCCAGTTAACAGTCTTGATTATATACACAAGTGTTAAATTTTATGATCTAGGATAAAGTTTTCTATATAAAGTTTGACACCTCTTATGACTGTACCAAGAACTATTTGTCTCGGCTTCTTAGCAGTAATTGCGATCGGCACATTCTTCTTATGGATGGATGATACCATTTATCACAGTAGTTTTGGCAATCCTATTACCGCACTATTTCTCGCCACTTCTGCCGTCTGTGTCACGGGTTTATCAGTTGTTGATGTTAGCGAATTTTATTCATTTTGGGGGCATTTTTGTTTAGTTAGCTTAGTGGAAATTGGAGCCTTGGGGTACATGACCGCCAACACCATACTTCTGCTATTAATTGGCAGAAAATTTGGGCTCCGAGATAAATTAGCACTCCAAAAATCTTTGGATACCGCCGGAATCGCTGGAGTCATGCCACTGCTCAGATCTATTATAGCGACTATGGCCTTATTTCAAATTGCCGGAGTTATCTTATTAATGATTGTTTTTCTTCCGGATTATGGCTTAAAAAATAGTCTGTGGCTGGCTATATTTCATAGTGTAAATGGCTTTAATAATGCCGGATTTAGCTTATTGGAAGAGAGCTTAGTTGATTATGTATCCTCTCCCATCGTCAATATAACAATGAGTATTTTAATTATTTTTGGTGGTTTAGGATATCAAGTAATCATGGAACTTTTTTTGTGGATTAAAACTACATTAAATAAAGAACCAATGCGTCGGGATTTTTCTCTACACTTTAAAGTTGTAACCAGTACCACTATAATTCTGCTATTTTCCGGGTTTTTCCTCTTTTTTATCACCGAATTTAATAATCCTCAAACCTTGCAGAGTTTAACCATATTCGGCAAAATGCAAGCCGCCTGGTTTCAATCTGTCACCAGCAGAACCGCTGGATTTAACACCATATCTATAGGAGATATGACATATTCAGGAATTTTGATTACTATGATCCTAATGTTTATTGGTGCTAGTCCAGGAAGTACAGGAGGCGGCTTAAAAACCACTACATCAAGAATATTGGTAAACTGCACCAAGGCAGCCCTACAAGGTCGAGATGAAGTCTTATGTTATCAGCGCAAAATTCCCTCCCCTTTGATTTTAAAAGCCGTCGGAGTTTTGGTCGGTTCCATTACTGTGGTTTGTGTAGCCACATTATTAATTGTGATTATGCAACCAGAATTAGGATTTGGTAGCATCTTTTTTGAAATTGTCTCAGCCTTTGGAACCGTAGGTCTGTCTACTGGCATCACTGGAGATTTTTCGATGCTCAGTAGATTAATTATTATTGCCACCATGTATATTGGTCGGGTGGGAGTATTATTGCTAATGTCTGCGGTTTTGGGTGATCCTCAACCTTCATCAATTGATTATCCAGAAGAAAACCTATTGGTGGGTTAACTATTGATTATCTACCAGGTAAACTCTAGCAATGGTAAAATCAACAGATTATTATCTATTTCATAGGATTGTTAGGACATCATGAATCTTTCATCTCTTAACTTTTTTCGGAATTTACGCGCCGAAAAACAACAATTTGCAGTCATTGGCTTGGGTCGCTTTGGACAGGCTGTTTGTTCGACTCTCAATGCTTCAGGCTATGAAGTTCTCGCCGTTGATAATGACGAAAAAAGGGTCAATGCGGCTTTAACCGATCGCATTGCTACCCATGCTTTACAATTAGACTCAACCGAAATGTCAGCTTTACGAGAGGCGGGAATATTTGAACTAGACACCGTAATTGTCGCCGTGGGGAGTTTCCTCGCCGAAAGTATTACCACCACCCTTAACCTCAAAGAAGCCGGGGTAGCGAATGTCGTGGCTAAGGCTTCCTCAGAAACCCATGTAAAATTGTTAAAAAAAGTGGGTGCGGATCTAGTTGTGTTCCCCGAAAGACAAATGGGACAGGAGTTGGCGCGACTCCTGACTAAGCCTAGACTCGTGGATCAGTTTGAACTAGACCCTGATCATAGTATCGTGGAGATGGTGGTTCCTGATGATTTTGATACTAAAACTATCGCTCAATTAGAACTCCGTAGCAAATACGGTTTGAACCTATTGGCTATACGCACGGAAAATCAAACACTAGAAATCAATCCCCTACCTAACAAACGTTTAAAGAAGGGGACTATTATGGTGGTTTTGGGGTCAAACCAGGATATTAACCGACTTCCGATTTAGGGTAACTATTCCCTACCAGGATTAGACTGAGGAATGATTTTCCCTAAACTCAGATCATCTAAATCAATTCCCTGAGATCCTCGTTGCTCTAATTGATCTAATACACGGGTGAACTGAAACCATACCGAACCCGCCATCATTACGGTGACGGGAACGGATAAGGCGTAAGCTACACGGCTAGAAATGGCAAATATCTGCAAACAGGAAGCGAGGAAAACACAGATCCCTACCGCGCAAGCTAAATAGGGAGCGAGCATCCTAAATCCCCGTAATTGGGCGATCGCACGACTAGATTTATTAATTTTCCAGTCGTTGACCAGTTGCTTGAGGGTCGCCACAAAGGGAACACAGCAGATAATACCAACCCATAAGCCAGCAGCTAACAGAAAATATGGCGGCTCGTACATCATGATCATCCTATCAAAATTGCTGAATATAGCAATCCTAATTGATTTGTTACCCAATAGGCGATCAAGATACCAACCAGATCAGCCACACCAACCAACATCCCAGAACTGATCATAATTGAGAAATTTACAGTCTGGGATGGTTGACCAAATATGCAAAAACCGAAGCCTCAACCGGAGACTTAGGCTTGAGCAGATAGCATCTGTTTTAGCTTTTCTAATTCATTCGCCCAGCGGGGATCTGGCTGAATGGAATCGGGAGTGCTGCTAGAGTTGGCGTTAGCAGAACCTTGTTGATTCCGATTAGATTTTTTCTTCTTACCACCACCACTTTTTGTAGGTGCAGAACTTGGGCTAGAAGTGGGAGACTGGTTAGCAGCAACAACACCAGGCGTAGCCGTAGCTGTAGCCTCTCCACCATCAGAACTACGACCCTCTTCAGACTCTGGCTTGTTTTTCTTACGAGGTTGCGCCCTTTCAATTTTTAGCGCATTTTCCCCGAACATAAAGCCGTTGTACTTCTCAACGATTTGATCGGCTAAATCATCGCTTTGGACGGTGACAAACCCGAAACCGCGACATTTTCCAGTCTTGCGGTCGGTTATCACTTTCGCTGAAATCGTATCGCCTTCCTCTGCAAATACAGCTTGCAATTCTTTGCGATCGAGTTCTTTGGGTAAGTTTCCAACATACAATCTAACGGACATTAGTGATACCTCCAGTAGGAAAAATTTGATATTTGAGTTGAAAAATCTTGTTGAGTTCAGATCACGTTAATAAATCATAATTAAACTCAGCCTTGACTTGACAAAAAAGACCACTTGGTGTTACTTCCAGCCTGAACTCACTGAGTATGATCATTGGCTTCAATATATAAATGAGTTTCCTGGCTGGCTGAGATGAGCAGCCTCAAATATCCAAAAGATTGAGATTGATTTGAACGGTCGAGTGAAATTTGAGTCATGCTTCAAAAATATCTGCTATAGCTGTTCCTATCACTTTTGTCAATATGTTTTAAGTTTAAGGTTTCTATAGCTGCGATCGCAGTAACTAATGTCAAAGTAATTCAACTTCAAACCTGTTAAATGCTTCTTTAAGTTTAGTATGTTTTGGCGAAACAAAATCACAAATTTTATGGAACGACTAACTTGTTTGGCAATCTTTGCAGTCAGATCACTGCCACCACTGATGATCTACATAGACTTTTGCCATTGCTAAGACCACAGCAGCAACAGACCATCTTTCAAGATATCACAGATATCGCCTATATTCACGATGTTAACAAATGTAACATTGTTTGGGACAAAATGCAAACTTGATACATTAGAAATTCTAATGGTAGGTGTATTTAAAGTCTACCGCTAGAAATGATACTCGCTCCCCCAAAAGCCAGTGATCCGGCTAGAATGACTGACCACAAGGGATGTCCGCCATAGATACGGCTACGATCTGCCACATTTTCCAGTTTTTCTATATCAATCCAGGGAGTAGCCCCCCGTCGCCACCATCCAGTTATTTTAACCGAATTACCAATCAAATCAGAGGGATGGATGGATTTTTGCCAGAAGTTGGCCAGGGGTGTCCACTGGGGGATATAGTGGAGGGGAACTATACCGCTGGCGGTTTTTAAGATCAGTTCTTGACCCATGATATTACTAATTCCCGACCGTCCGATTAGCTGACCTTCTATGCAAATGGGTTTACTGTCAATGGGGATACTGTCGGGATTACAATATAGATCGCGGAGATTAGGATTGTGAATGATGGCCGCGGGTTTGATGTCGGGGAAAAATTGATTATTTCTCCAAAATATACCTAAACTGACACCAATGGGAACACAACCCCACAGAATCGCCCGATCCCCATATAACCATTCTAGTTGCCAAATCCCTAGCTTGCCGAAAATTGCCCCTAATAGCCAGATTAGCAACCCGATCGCTAATCCGATCGCTAATCCTAAATAAGGGGCGACTTGCATTAAAAGTTGAGCGCGATCGCCTCGGGAATCAGACAGGGACTTAACTTCAAGGTTTAACTGAGTTTCTATTTGCCAAAATTTGCCATAACTGTTGAGAATCAGTAGGCGATCGCCTAATAGGGGATGAGAATTGCTAATCTGTAACCAGTAGCGATGGGGATTTCTCAGATCCCATGTTAATAGAGATTCAATGTCCCAGCCTTGGTTCAACCCGATCAGTTGACTTGGCGGGGAACTAACCAATATACTACCCAGAGTCATCCCCTGGGTAGGAGCGATCGGGGTTAATAAGTCCAACCCTTCTAATAAAAAGGTAGTATTGTCTAACTGGGGTGTGGTCTGTGAGATACCAATAGCCATTTTTAGCAGCGCCCTGGTCAAACCATTGGGATTTCCGGTTAAATTACAACAGATGCGATCGCTATAATAAACCCGCCGCCTCGAAATCCACAAAGCCGGAAACCGGAGAATCTGATAAACTCCATAAGCCAATACCGAAACCGGGAAAGCTATCACCCGCAGAATGTAGGTCGCTGGTTTTAATATAGATAGGGCTACATCAGGAATTAATGGGGGTTCAGACCTAACTCGCTCAAAACACCATTGCGCGCCGATAGCTGAGTATTGATAAATCAAGTAGGGAATTTGCACTAATAGGGTAATAAACGACATCACCAGAAAATCCCAATTTCCCACACTCGCGATTTCTCGCGCGTAAATGGTAGCTATTTCGTCAGGGGTTAGGGTATCGAGTAAACCCTGGCTAACCACAATTCGCACAAATCTTGGCCAGCATCCTAATGTCATGGCGATCGGGGTAGCGGTTGGTAACACTCGCAGCGCCGGAAATTTCCAATTTCGCGCTTTACAGTAGTTTTGTAGGATGCGATTGGCTTCTGGAGATAATGCTAATAATTTCGTCCGGGGGAGGGTTTCTTGACCGTAACATAATTTCAGCAATCCATCCCATAGCCAGGGGGAGACTATAAATAATAACCCTAAAACCCAGTACAGCCATTGGTTAGGATTGCGGTATAGCCATTGAATGGGTCGCACCACGGGTAGGGATATCAGGATATTATTGGCGTTTCTGAACAGAAATTCCACAATGCGAGGACTTATCCACAGCAGGATAAATACGGTTAGGAATTGTTCGATCCTTAATCGGGTGACTTTCAGTTTCCCTATTTTTCGCCACTTGGTCGCCCTTTCCGCTTCTTTCCATTGATGGGAATGTGAAACTGTCTCAGTTTCCGTCGGGGTGGTCCAGGTTTGCGCTTCCTCTGGGGGACTCTCTGGGAGAGAATTGCTGATTACTTGGGGCTGTTGTTTCTGCGGTTGGTCTGATTTGATCTCAATTGGCGGTTTGTTTAATGGGGGGATGGGTTTTGGTTTTGGTTTGGCTTTAGGGGTGGTTGATTGAACTTTGGGCGGTTGTAAGTTGGGGTCGAAGGGAACAAATCCTGTCGCTACGGTAGGGGGGACTGAGGGGTTAGGCTGGCGACTTTGGAGTTGCTGGAGTTGATTACTAGCCCAAGTTCTGATTTTTTCTGGGGTCTCTAGTGTGAGTGTTTGACATAGAGAAATGGCGCGATCGCTTTGTCCGCTGCGATCGTATGCTTTCACCAAGCCAATTTGGGCTTTGAATCCGACTTTCGTATGGGGTTGAGAGTCGGCGATGGGTTCTAAAAGTGCGATCGCCTGTTGGTATTGTTTCTGTTTAATCGCTGCTAACCCCAACTCTAGGGAATTTAAGTCGGGGTTTAGTTCTTCCTTACTGCGATCGGTAGATGACATCAGCCTATCCTCAATCAGCCTCCCCTTTAGAGTATCCCAATTTACAACATCTGTGGTGGATCAATTCCCTGCTGCTTCAATAACTCTATCAATCGTTCATAGCGTTGACGTTCCTCCTGTAACTCAATTTCCGTCTGTTGCGCTTTCATGCGTTCCTGTTCATAGCGTTGACGTTCCTGTTGTAACTCAAGTTCAGCCTGTTCAGCCCTTTCACGTTCCTGCTGTCGTAACTTATCTAATTCCACTGGTGTTAAAAATTTCTCCCCATCTGGTCGATAAATTTCTAGCCCAGTTTCTGTTAACTCAAACCTAATTTGTAACCGAGGACTAACCCAACCTTTCATGTTTTCAATCGATTCTAGCCAATTTTCTGACCGCAAAAAACCAGTTATCTCTTGTGACTGCGGGTCATATAGATAATATTCGTCTACGCCATAGCGTTGATAAAATAGTAGTTTTTCCGCCATTTTTTTCGATGTATTTCCCGGCGAAAGAATTTCAAATACTACCTGCGGCGCGATATTATCCTCTTCCCATTGTCGATATGAGCCTCTATCCCCCTTGGGACGACCACAAGCTACCATGACATCTGGCGCAGTACGGATTTTATTATTTCCTTCCACTGGATACCACAGTAAATCACCCGCCACAAAGATATTTTCATCCCCGGAAAACAATATTTCCAGGTTTTCTTTGATAATCACAATCCAGCGAAATTGTTGCGTGTTATCAGACATGGGTTGACCGTCACTTTCAGGATAAATAACTGTCGGTTGGGTTTCGGGTATAACTTGTTGTACCATAATCGATTATTCCCATATATTCGCGACTTCCTAAGATTGTAGCATTTTTCGAGATATTAATCAATCTTCCCAAACTGGATGACCGGGGTAGTCAATTATCAGTAAAAAACGTAACATCAATATTGGGATGGTCGGAAAAGAGTCTAGGGATTCTAGTGTTAGATATAGGTGATACTCTGGGATGGGCGATACTACTGCTTAGTCGTTGGGCGATCGCTCATTGATGATACACCCGAAATTATACTCAGGCTGATGAGATCTTGTATTAATGTGGCACTCCCATATTAAAATACTGTCAGCCTAGGGGTTGTTTATCGGATATAAACGGAGATCAACCACCCGGACAAATTTCGGAAAATATCCTTAAATAACCTCAGTTAACCACATTAAACTGATCAAATAAATGATGTCTTGGCAACGTCCCGACGGTAGACAGCCCCACCAACTGCGCCCTGTACAGTTTGAGCTAGATTATACTCAATTTGCGGCTGCCTCAGTCCTAGCAAAATCCGGCAATACCCAAGTGCTTTGTACGGTAACAATTCAACCGGGAGTACCCCGATTTTTGCAGGATACCGGAAAAGGTTGGTTAACCGCAGAATATCGGATGCTTCCGGGGGCGACTCCCCAACGTCAACCCCGGGAATTGATGAAACTCTCAGGTAGAACCCAGGAAATTCAACGCCTGATTGGTCGTAGCTTACGCGCGGCGGTAGATTTACAGGCTATGGGGGAAATAACTGTTACGGTAGATGCTGATGTGTTACAGGCGGACGCAGGAACCCGCACCACCTCGATTACTGGGGGGTTTGTCGCCCTGGCTCATGCTTTTAATAAAATGGTAAAACAGGGACAGTTAAAGCGATCGCCTATTATTCATCAGATCGCCGCCATTTCTGTCGGAATGATGCACGGGGAACCCTTACTTGATCTCAATTACCAGGAAGACGTAGCAGCCGATATCGACTTTAATGTGGTCATGCGCGATGACCTGGGAATTATTGAACTTCAGGGAACAGCAGAAGCAGAAAGTTTGAACCGAAATCAGTTAAACCAAATCTTAGACTATGCCGAAAAAGGCATTACAGAACTCTGTCAATTACAAAGGCAGGTTTTAGGGCTAACTGATTAATTAAATGATTAATCATCAAAGCTGATTTAGGGGCGGGTTATCCTGTGAATTAATTATCCCCACAGCCCCATTAATCAACCCGTCCCGACTGACCTGATGAATCTAAATAAATATTCCCAAACCATTGTGAACCCTGGCGGCTGTATCAGGGGTGCGATTAAGTAAATGCCCACCCAGCACCAAACTGGTAGAACTGCCACCATCCAAATTTATAGCATCGATCGCCCCTAATTGCTGCATCAATTTTGCCATTTCTGTTAAACTAGGTCCCGCCCCATTCACCCGGTTATGAACAGTCACCATAAGCACTTCTCCCGTCGCTGTCACACCCACAGCGCTGCGGATAGCCAACTGTTGACCAAACCAATAATTAAACCCTTCCGCCTCTGCATTAACCACAATATTGCGATTTTGCACCAACAGAGGTCCGCCACCCATAATATGAGGAAAATCTATAAACTCAGAGGGAGTAGTTGTCGCCGTAATTGTTAACCGAGAACCGACCCCAAAAGCACTAACAGCACTCCGAAAAGAACGGAAAACCAGCAGATAACCATTAGTGGGGATAGCTGTGGGAGTTTGATCATCAGGTAGTTCAATTTGTCGAGTTACTTGGTCTCCCGAAACTACCACCACAATTTCATTAAGAGTTAGAGGGAAATAACTGGCTCCCCATTCGGAAGTATAACGAGCAATTCCCGCCTTCACATATCCAGTATTTAGCAGGTCTACCTCAAAGCGTTGTCCCGTAGAAATTACCAGAGTTTCTACTAACTTTAATCGCCCCATTCTCACTCTTCCATTATTATCCCAAGCCATAGCACCCCGATTAAGTATTGGCCCAGAAAACCACTTATTATCCTTACGAATAACCCCCAAAGGTAATAAGTTATTACGGTTAAAATATCCGCCATTAATCCCCCCCAAACTTGACCAAGTTTTGGTAATAGCTAAGAAAGAGTTAGTCCCCCGCATCTGATTGGTTTCGGTCCATATCGGGGCGATTGACAACCCCGACCGAGGAGTTATCGTTAACCAGACTGCCGGAAATTTATCCCCTTCTAAAGTTAAATATTGCTGTCGCGATCGCAGTCCTGGATAAACCAAAATACTCTGTTCCACTAAAGCATCTCGCCGCAGTTCAATTACCAATCTATCGCGATTATGAAGGGTTTGGGTGCGGACTCTATACCCATCAGGTAAAGTTCCCTTAATCACGGTTTGAGTGGCTGAAATGCGAACGACAATGGGTGATGGTTTCTCAGAACTGCCGCTAGTTTCCCCCTCATTTTGTTGTTCTTGATTACCAGATTTAGGGGGTGTGGTTGCCGTTTCCGGAAACCGATTGGCTAGAGATTCAGCAGCGATCGCATCTAACACCACTTCCCATTCTCGACTTTGTTCGTAAAGTTCCCAAGGGGTAGCTTGACTTAGTTGTATCTCAATCCGGCAAATACCATCGTTTTCATTAACCGTAATATTGTCAACTTTGCTAGGTACAGAGAATATGCGTAAAGTTTGGTTATCAATAACCATTTCCCAATTCCCTACCGGGGCGATATCGTCCAAATTCAGATAGCGAAATTCCCGGTCTAGTTGAGTTTTCAGCCGGTAAGATTTGCCAATAGTTGAAAACCACTTAACAGGCTGAACGTTAACATCATCAGTATTCAGTAACTCCATACCTAAAACCAATATCGCCCCTTTGTTGCTAACTCCCGTATAAGTGCAAATTCCCGAACTCCACTGACCCCAAGCCGCGCGCCAAGTCCGACCATTTACTGATAGGTGAGTCCCCCGCCGAATTACTCCGGGGTTAGCAAGTTCCACAATATACGGGGAAGCTACTATAGGGCTTTGGTTCAGAAATACTCGCGCCTGGTAAATGCAAGCCGCCACTTCTCCCCTCGTGGCGGGACGGTTAGGCTTCAAAATATCAATGGTAGGCGCGTTTACTACTAAGCGGTTTCGGGTGGCTGTGGCGATCGCCTGTTGGGCGTAGTTGGGAATATTACCCCCATCCTTATATATAGCAGTTAAAGACACAGATGCTCCCGCCTGCATCTGTAAGCCAGACACTAAAGCCAGTAAAACGTGCAACCGGGAAATGTTCTCCCCAGGAAGAAACCGACCATCAGGAAAACCACTGATAAATCTGGATCTAAACGTATTGCGGATCGCTTCAGCCGCCCAAAAATCGGCCGGAACATCTGCAAAGGGTGTATACTCCCGTTGGGGTACTAGGGAAAAGGCCGCTTGGACAATGGAGGCAAATTCAGCCCTGGTCATCGTTTGGTCGGGGCGGAAGGTTCTATCTTTAAACCCACTCACAACCCCTTGGCGTTGCAGACCTTGGATAAACGGATAAGCCCAGTGTTGGCTGATATCGGTAAATGAGGCGACTGTGTTGTTCATAAAATATTGCGATCGCAAAGGTGAAACCTTAACCCCATATTTTAATTCCTTCACCACTCCCACTCCCAAAAAAAAACGCCCACACTCATAAAGTGTGATGGGCGCTTGAATCAGGGTGCATCTACTATGATATGTAGTATAACCCCTGATGGGTGAAACCCTACACTAGCTTAACAAAACTTTACAATTGCCAATTTCTCCTATACCATCAATTATTGATTTTTTATTCAACGCCGCGTCGCCGCCTTTTTGCCCTAACCCCTTGACAAATTTCTGGCGATCGCCTATCATTGTCTCGTTTATTCACCATGGCTATACGCTTGATTTTTTATTCAACGCCGCGTCGCCGCCTTTTTGCCCCAACCCCCTTGACAAATTTCTGGCGATCGCCTATCATGATATCGTTTATTCACCATGGCTATACGCTTGATTTTTTATTCAACACAGTCCCATCAAGAAACCAAACTTCTCCGATTAACCCTGGGGTAACGCTGGCTTTATCAATGGTAGTTGGTCGGGTAGAAAATTATGAATTTTTACTTGTGAAAATTATCTGCTGTCCCTTCCTGCCAAGGTGTGCAGCCGTAGACTTGTCGTTTAAATTTCATCGGTTATAATGGTAGTAGAGGTAAATAAAATCTATAATCAACAGAGGTAAAGACCATGTTACAAACTCTTCATAAAACCCCAGTTAAAATCCCTCAACAGTCCCGGACTTTCAACGAGATTAGACCAGAACGCAGTCACACTAAAGCTCTCACCGAAAAAGGCAAACTCGTTGGCCATTGGCGCACTGATGACCAAGGAAAACTCTATTGTCAGTGGTTTCGGGAATGAGTGTTTCTGATTAGAGGGGGATTAACAAGTAATTTCAGGAGATTTCCGGAAATATTCTTCCAGTTATGGTAGTAATTAGGGGTCGAGAGAGATGTCACCATCTCCCCCTCCCATTCAAAACCGTACTTGAGACTTTCACCTCATACGGCTCTAGTGGTGCTTCCACATCCAGATAATTGGCATAGACACGAAAAACTTCCTGATGTGACGCACGCGCAGACTGGTTATGGTCGAAAGAGAAGTCACCTTCCCCAACTCCAATTCCAAATCGTGCTTGCGAGTTTCCCAGCACACGGCTCCTGATGTAGATACCCTATTTTTCAGTAGGAACAGGGCTACGACCCCCCGCTTTGTAACCTCAACTTTAGGAGCTATATACAACCTCGTAGTCTTTAAACTCGCACTCGTCATCAAACTCTTAATTGTCGCGGTCTCTATATCCACACCGTGGCTAGTGGGCATATCCTAACCATTACAGTTAGGCATTAGCTTTCAGCCACATCCTTTCCCCTTAAAGGTATACGCTTACACTTTTCACTACTCCACAGGTACATCCTGCCGAGAGCCTAAAAGGGGTTTAAACGTTCCGTTTATACGGGCATTCCATCTTTAGACTTGTCCTGTCCACCGGGGTAATTTCAAAGGTCTGTGTAGGTAGTAAAGAGAAACCCCTACTTTTCCCCTTGCTCTTTTGAGCGCAGCGTGTCAACCTGTTTCGCTACCTCTTTATGACGGTGGTTCAAGTCGGAACATTCAGATTTCCTTAGTCATGGATGGTTGGCAGTGGTCGC
>NZ_JARPLU010000370.1:0-1597 GCF_032349615.1 Limnospira sp. PMC 1279.21
AGGTAGGTTGGGTGAAACCCAACACGAATTTATTTGTTAGGTTGAGTGAAACCCAACATGAATCCAAGCTACTCAACTGGGATTCCCCAGGAAGGCTGGGAGGGGTTGACGGCTGAAGAGAAACAGGGATTTTTGCCCCTGTGTCCCGATTTTGTCGTGGAATTGTGGTCTCCCAGCGATTGGTTGACTCAGTTACAGGAGAAAATGCAAGAATCTGTAGAGAATGTCACTCGTTTAGGATGGTTGATTGACCGAAGTTCTCCGACAGTCCAAATTGATCGCCCTCAGCAACCGGTGGACGTGGTTAACTCGTCGTCAAAGTTTTCAGGTGAAGGGGTTTTGCCGAGGTTGATATTGAAGTGCAATTTATGCTATATTAGAACCTGAAACTAGATCAAAATTTATAAACGGTAAAACAATGGATCTTAAAGCTGCTTCGCTATGGGGAGCAGTCATAGGGCTATTGCTGGGGGTGGCGATACTTCTTTGGTTAGATGTTACCGAGGGACAATATGTATTAGCTGGGCTTGTTTTTACAGTATTGGGGGGCTTAATTATGGGTTTGTGTGTCTCGTTGGGAATCCTAATCTCTCAAAGTGTTATAGCTAATGGGATGTGGTTTTTTTGGACATTGGCAGGGCTGGCTGATTCTTTTATTCCTGTGTTATTCAATGGTTTTAGGTGGTGTTTAAGACCACTATTTATAATTAGATTAACAATCTTGCCTACAATATAGCGTGTATCATTCACCCGGGTATCAACTTTGTTTATCCACGTATACCTTGACCCTCACATATACTTTTCCCTTAATGAACAGCTTAACTATAAATACGGACGCACTCCATCTTGACGACGAGCAGTTTTTCCAACTTTGTCAGGATAACCGCGACTTACAATTTGAACGCAACGCTAACGGAACCCTGATTATTATGCCCCCTACTGGTGGTGAAACCGGACACCGTAATTTTGAACTCTGTTTAGAATTGGGATTGTGGAATCGTCAGACGCAAGGGGGAATCGCCTTTGACTCCTCAACAGGGTTCAAACTCCCCAATGGAGCCAACCGTTCCCCCGATGCAGCTTGGATTCCCCTGGAACGCTGGGAGGGGTTGACGGCTGAAGAGAAACAGGGATTTTTGCCCCTGTGTCCCGATTTTGTGGTGGAATTGCGTTCTCCCAGCGATTCGTTGACTCAGTTGCAGGAGAAAATGCAAGAATATGTGGAGAATGGCACTCGTTTAGGATGGTTGATTGACCCCAGTTCTCGGATAGTCCACATTTATCGCCCTCAGCAACCGGTGGAGGTGGTTAACTCGCCGCCAGAGTTGTCGGGTGAGGGGGTTTTGCCGGGGTTGATCTTGAACTGCGATCGCCTCTGGTAAGCTGGGTCAATAGGAGAGTCTGAGGAGTCTAACACAAATCGCTGCCAACGGTATTCACATTGTATTTATCTTCTGTCACTCTCGGAGAAGCCTTGCGTTTTCTGAATCCCAGCCGGGTAGGTTGTGTGAAACCCAACATAAATCCATTTTGTAGGTTGTGTGAAACCCAGAAAGTAGGTTGTGTGAAACCCAACACGAATTTATTTGTTGGGTTG
>NZ_JARPLU010000371.1:0-1595 GCF_032349615.1 Limnospira sp. PMC 1279.21
GTCAGATAATCTATTTTTTTGTCGTCAACTTCAGGGCTATCTGTGTGGTCATTTTTAACTACTTCAACCGCTTCTGGATAATATTCTTGAACTTCTTGTGCGATTAATCCTATTTTGGCTTCTTTGTCACAAAAGCCATGCAACTCTGCTAATTTATTGTATTTGAATTTAATTACATTCAATTTTTTGATTAAATCTAAGCTATTAACATTCTCATTTAAAACAGTTTTAAACCTGATATCCGAAGACCCTTTGACATAATCCCCGCTGTCATTAATGTACGCAATATTTGTGCCACCTAGTCGAAATCTAGTATGTATGTTTGACGAACTTAGACCGTTGTCTTTTATGAGATACATTTGATTGTTATATACGTGTATTGGATATCTATCGCTAGGAGCACCTCGCCAAACATTACTTTCAAGAAAATTAATACCATGATATATAAATACTCTAGGATTAGCCTCTGCTTCAAGTCGCATAGAATAACTTCCCTGATGAGAAAACGCCCAGCTATTCCCTCCAACTCTACTATTTAGTACTAAACTTGCCGTACTAGCAATAGACCCTATTCGGCGTATGTCAAACCCCCTCCAAACATTAAAATTAATAAGCATATTTCCATCGGGGAAACTTTCATCAGTCGTAAAAGTTACTGGATTATTTGTTATGTTAAATGTTTTAATTCCGGTTATTGTTTGATTTCCAGAGGTTCTTAATACAGTTGAATCTACATTAATTGTTCTATTAGCTGCTAATGTTCCCCCACCACTTAAACCATCTCCTGCGGTTAATGTAATGTTTGAATGAGTATGAGTTGTAGGTGTTCTAGCATCAGATAATCTACTATCATTACCTTGACAAGCTGTTCCCGCTGTAGTCCCATACGCTACAGCCCATGTAGTAGCAGCACTACCATTAAAATTATTTCCAGTTAATCCTGTACCATTTGTTAATGTATTTGGAGTATTTGCAGTTATCGTTATATTAGCGCTGCCATTAAATGAGGTCCCATTAATAGTTCTAGCTGTTTGAAGTGTAGTTGAAGTTGAAGCGTTACCTACTAAATTACCAGTTATACCAGCGCTACTAAATAAAGCTCGTTGTACACCACCAGTTGTGATTGCTAACTGGTCAGCAACAGGTCGATAAATACCTGTATCTAAATCGCCAGTCCAACTAAAGCTAGGTAAATTAACAGTATCCGAAGCATTACCTAAAAATTTAGCAAAGTCTACTGTACCTGACCCAGTTAAATTAGTCATACCACTATAGCTACCAGATATACTGGCATTTGGTACAGCACCAGATAGATTAGCTGCATTTAAACTGGTAACAGGAATAGTAATATTAGCACTGCCATTAAAACTGGTTGCTGTACCTGTAGCCGCACCAGATAATGCAATTGTTCTAGCTGTAGTTAATGTAGCTGAACTTGATACACTTTTAACTGAGTCAGCAGTATTATCTACGTTACCTAGACCAACATCTCCCTTAATTAAAGTTACAGCGCCTGTCTTACCAGCAACTGAAGTGACTGGAGCAGTAGGCAATGTTGTCCAATTCAAACTACCAGCAGTTGCACCCGCAGTTAT
>NZ_JARPLU010000372.1:0-1593 GCF_032349615.1 Limnospira sp. PMC 1279.21
TTGGGTCTTCTTAGTCATCTCGTCCTCTCCATTATACGTCCTAACTTTCCTGTCTTGTGATATAATTGGAATTGCGAAGCAGCCGGGCAGCTTATTCGCCCGGTCATCGTCAACGGCGGGCAGGTTTTTTACGTGTGGGACCGCAACGCCAATGGCAGCCACGAGACTGGTGACACGGTCACTTTCTCTGGCGACACCGGCCTTGCGGCCTTTATGGGCAAGGGCGCGCCATCGAACGTGACCGAGGATGTCAACAGCCGCAGCTTTACCCTCAACGGCGTTGACTTGCGATTGCCGACCGTCGGCATCCCAATCGTTGACAACCATTTTCAGTTTGCAGATGCTAATAATCAGGTGTACATCCCCGGCGTCACCACGGCGGAGGAAGATGCTGGGGGGTCTTGGCTCGTATTTCGCTCAAAGCACGCCCATAGGCAACGCCAGCAACCGTTTGCTCGGCGATACCAGTGAAAATCCGCACTACACCGACCTGCTGGCTATATGGGATGCTTTCAATGGCACAGCTCAGAACCACAATGCAAACGGTACGCCGCAGGGCTGGGATTCCAGCACCGCTCACTGGTCCGCGACACCGTCTGGCAGTGGTCGCGCCATTGTCCTTCTCACCGTTGGTCTCGCCGCCAACGATGGTGGCAACACTAACCGTCACACGGGTGTTGCATAATAGAAAATGATATTCTCAAATAAATCAAGATGGATTGTCCTTATTGCCAAAGCCATAAAGTAGTCAAAAATGGTCATCGTCAGGGAAAACAGAGTTACCTGTGCCGTGAATGTGGTCGCCAATTTCGAGAAAATCCCTGTCCTGGAGGTTACAGTTCTGATGCTGAGAGGGTGACAACGGAGGTCAAACCCAGACAGGGCAATTGTTTGAGATAATGGAGATATCGTCAAAAAGCGGGTGGCCTTGGGAGCCACCCTGACAAAAAATGCTAAGGACATTATACCAAAAACTATTACGAATCAATTTGAGCGAGAGTCAAGCACAGACGTTAGAACTCTTAGTGTTGATGCTTCAAAGTTATCGGCAAGTCAGATTATCAACCCTCGCCAACGTTTTTCCACAACCCATTCAATACAGTAGTCGCCTCCGAAATATCCAACGATTTCTGAAACTCCCCCAACTTTCGGCTAAGTTGCTGTGGTTCCCAATAATCAAGGCCGCTCTCAAATCTGAATTTAGAGAAAAACATTTAAATAGAGAGCAACGGAGAAAGCGCTCAAAATTCAGATTGAAAACCAAAAACTATGTAGCGGTTGCTCTCGACCGCACTCAATGGAGAGACCGAAATCTCCTGATGGTCACGATAATTTGGGGACATCATGCTTTACCAATATATTGGGAGCTACTCCCAAAGTTAGGCAGTAGCTCTTTCCGGGAACAGAAACGGGTATTAGGGCCGGTGTTGGCTCTTTTAAAACCTTATCCGGTTGTAGTGATAGGAGACCGTGAGTTTCATAGTGCTCAACTCGCGGACTGGCTCAGAGTAAGGGGTGTAAATGTTGTATTTCGTCAGAAAAAGAGTGCTTTTGTAGCTACCTCATGCCAGCCAGGTAAGTCTTTAAAAACTC
>NZ_JARPLU010000373.1:0-1591 GCF_032349615.1 Limnospira sp. PMC 1279.21
ATCAGGAGCCGTGTGATGTGAAAGTATCAAGCACGGTTTTGAATTGGAGTTGGGGAAGGCGACTTCCCTTTCGACCATAACAAAATAATAGCACGGGTGAACCCCTAATGCAACCCACCCCCTCAAAAAATTTTTTGTAATATTTCTTAACTTTTGTAACAAAAATTTACATAATCGGGGCGGAATCAGGTTGTGTGGGGTAGCCGGGGGGAAGGTTCAGTGAGTGGCCTAGGTAGAATGGTTGCTGGGACTGTTATGGGAAAGATGTAAAGTTTTGTAAAATATTGGGGATCACCCGGAAAAAATGTAACAATGAATACAGAATAACCAAGTAGACTTTAAAAATTACCCTTTCGGAGAAACAGATATGAAACTAGCCTATCGTGGCGTTAACTATAACCATGAATTTCAACCAATGGATGTGGTAGAATCAGAGGTTTGTGGAAAATATAGGGGCCAAGATTGCCATTTCCATTACCCTCGCCATATTCCTGTCCCCCAACCCCACGGAAACCTGAAATATAGGGCTGTTTCCTACTCTGTGGGTGAACCTAGAGACCAAAACACTATGATGGTGGCTGTAGCGACAAGTGATGCTAAACCTGAGCCACCCCCGGCGACGAGTGGGGATACCTGTGCGATCGCTCCTGAAGAATTAGCTAAAGTACATTCGGCTAATTTGTGCCGTCTTCTGGAACGGAGACAGAAAGCAGCCCGGGAACGAGGCGACCAAAGATTGTTGAGTTTGTTAGAGGCAGAAGCTCAACACATAGCCTGCTAGATTTTACAGCATATTTGACGGAAAATCAATGTCTGGGGTGGTGTAGACAGCAATTCTCATTTTGACCCGCATCCTGTCCAAAATGCCCGATGATGCCCAATCTTGAACGAAAGAATGGGGCTTTCAAGAATCGCTCTTGAGATGATTCTCAATAAGCTGGGGCAAAATTTCCATAATGAGAATTGCTGGTGGTGTAGAAGTGTCTCTTGCATAAAATCCGGTAATTTCTGGCAGGAGCCGGAAATTACTCCTCAAAGGAGATGTAAGATGCAGGTCCAGGATTAGACCTACGTTAAGGGGGTGATGACACCCACAGGTGAACGCCAGCCTGTGGCTCTGTCGTCTATCTTTAAGGAACGAGATGAGTGGATTGGCAATCTCGAGTGAGCTAGACGTAAAAAGCCCCTTTAATATCAAGTCCGGATAATCAATTATAGTAAAGTCTCGGTTTGAGGCCACCAATGAAAACTGGTCAAGCCTCGAATTAATTCGCGCTGTTTCCACAAACTTCGGCAGCGAGCACACAAGAGTTCCTCTAGCTGATCAAGATTCTCAAATGAACGATTGGCAATGGGTTCATCTACCAGAGGCCACAGTCTTTCTGCTGGTTGTAGTTCCGGGGAATGGGACGGTAGAAACATTAAATGCAGTCCTTCGGGTACTTTCAGATTCTTACTGATATGCCATCCGGCTTGATCAACCACTAACATAATGTGTTGATTTGGACCTAATTTAAATTCGGCAGCAAACTCCTGTAATATCAAGTCCGGATAATCAATTATAGTAAAGTCTCGGTTTGAGGCCACCAAC
>NZ_JARPLU010000374.1:0-1559 GCF_032349615.1 Limnospira sp. PMC 1279.21
TGCATCTTCAGCTACATCCAGATCATAATCCATTTGCAAACCCATCCAAAACCGGGCGGACATATTGAAATAATAGGCTAAACGTAGGGCTGTATCTGCCGTAATTCTACGTTTACCGTGAATAATTTCATTAATTCGACGTGCAGGTACACGCAAGGCTAGAGCAACCTGATTTTGACTCAGATTCATGGGCTTGAGAAATTCTTCTAACAGGACTTCGCCAGGATGTACAGGGGTCAATTTATCTAATTTATTTTTTGTCATGATTCCACCTCAGTGATAGTCAACAATTTCTACATCTGTTGCATCCCCATCTTTCCACCCAAAGCAAATTCTCCATTGGTCATTAATTCGGATACTATACTGACCGATTCTACTGCCTACCAAGCGTTCAACGAGTCACGTTAAACGTCAAGCGCAAATTTCTCAGAAAAAATTCTTTCTTTTCCGAGAGATGGAAGTTGAGCCAGCATGATCGCGTTATTGGATTGGGCGATCGCCTTGTAGTTAGTCATCTATGCCTCCGTTTTAGGAAAGGTGAGCAGTAAATCGCTGTAGTAGTTATATTGTTTTTGGCGATCGCTCAGTTCGGCGGTCAGTTCGGCGGTCAACGCTGTAAAAGTGTCCAAAATCCGCACGATTTCGGCTTGAATGGCAAGGGGTGGGATCGGGATTTCTAATTTAGCCAAATCGGACTTATTGACTGCGGGCACTCCCCCTTCTTTTTTTAGACCTAAAAGCAGATCGCTTTCTGACTGAAGAAAATAGAAAAGATATTTGTTGATGAGTAGAGCTTCATCTGTTGATCGTAGCTTGTAGCATAACGGCCCCAACCAAAACGGGGTCTTTTGATATCCAACATAGCAAATTCCCCCTTGACCTCGATATGGCGTTGTAACTGTGTCGCCTTCGCAATTGCTGCTTGCGGTATATCCAGATCTAGTTGTTCCTGCGTTAATGTAATCATAATCTGTCGCGTTATCAAAAATTTCAGTTGGCTTCTGTCCAGTATTGATCTCAGCAATCTCCCCCAAGGTATTCCACTCCACCGCCGCCCCATCTAACAGCCTCCCCAGGAAATTCCTACCGCTCATCCCACACCTCCATCAAACCCCATCAATTCCCGCTCAATCTCTTCAATACTCGGCAATTGAGTTTGTAACGGAACAGGCAAAGATTCCAATAACTTATATTCCGCAATACCCATAGGCTGGCTTTTATCTCCCAAAGCATACTCAGCCACCACCTTATCCTTGCTTTTGCACAACAACAAACCGATCGTAACCCCATCCTCTTTAGCCTTCATTTGCCTATCCACCGCCGTCATATAAAACCCCAACTGCCCCAAATGCTCAGGCTTAAACTTGTCCGCTTTCAGTTCAATCACAACATAGCAGTGCAATTTCAGATGATAAAACAACAGATCAATAAAAAACTCCTCCTCACCCACTTGCAGCAACACCTGACGACCCACAAAAGCAAATCCTGCACCCAACTCCAACAAAAATTGTGTAACGTGCTTAACTAATGCCCTTTCTATTTCACGCTCCTGAGCCTCC
>NZ_JARPLU010000375.1:0-1559 GCF_032349615.1 Limnospira sp. PMC 1279.21
GTTCCCTGCTCAAGGATTTATTGCCAGTTTTGTATTTTGTACACAAACATAAAGTGATTCACCGGGATATTAAACCGGAAAACATCATTAGACGAGCCAGTGATAACAAGTTAGTCCTAGTGGATTTTGGAGCATCTAAACAGGTGCAGCGCACATCTATGAGCGTCACGGGAACGGTTATCGGTTCGGCGGCATATTGCGCCCCGGAACAGGCTATGGGAAAACCTCAATATGGGAGTGATTTATATAGTTTAGGGGTGACTTGTTTATACCTGCTAACCCAAGCCAGTCCGTCAGATTTATATGACCCCTTAGAAGCACAATGGGTGTGGCGGGAGCATTTAAATGGCAATCATGTGAGTGATAAATTAGGCGAAATCTTAGACCGTTTGGTTGAGACAGTCTTTAAAAAACGCTATAAATCTGTAGCGGAAGTTTGGGCACATTTACGGCGATATTATGGGAAACAGACCAACCCAACAAATCCTCAACCCGTCATCCAAGAGACTGTTAAACAAACTCCCAATACAACTCCCCCAGCGGTACCCCAGAAGTTTAAATTTGACATCGTTACGGTCAATTCAATGGGTCGAGAAATTAACCGCGAGACTGTTAAACAGACTCCCAATACAACTCCCCCAGCGGTACCCCAGAAGTTTAAATTTGACATCGTTACGGTCAATTCAATGGGTCGAGAAATTAACCGCCGTCCCGGTCAGGCTGAATGTATTATCGAAGACCTGGGAAATGGTTTGATTCTGGAGATGGTGCTAATTCCGGGGGGAACCTTTACCATGGGTGTGCCGAGTGGTGAAACAGGAAGTTCTGATGTTGAAAGACCCCAACACCGAGTCACGATTAAACCCTTCCTCATGGGGAAATATCCGGTTACCCAAGAACAATGGCGACAAGTGGCTAGTTTCCCCAAACTCCAACGAGGCCTGAGCCTAGACCCCTCAAGATTTAAAGGATTAAATCGTCCCGTTGAATCGGTTTCATGGTATGATGTAATGGAGTGGTGCGCCCGCCTCTCGAAAAGAATTGGCAAACCCTACCGATTACCGAGTGAAGCGGAGTGGGAATATGCAGCTCGCGCCGGAACTACTAGCCCCTTTCATGTCGGTGATACCCTGACGACAGACCTCGCCAACTACGATGGCAACTACAGCTATAGCTCAGGACCCAAGGGAGCCTACCGCAGACAAACCAACCCCGTCGGTCAGTTTCAAAACGCCAACGCCTTTGGCTTGTATGATATCCACGGGAATGTTTGGGAGTGGTGCGCTGACCCCTGGCGCGAAGGCTATGGTGGCGCTCCCTCGGACGGAGGAGTGTGGGATTATGGTAACAATAATCGTTATGAAAACCTTGTTGAACATTTAGTCAACTTTTTGGGAAAAACAGACAGAAGAGTGCTGCGTGGCGGTTCGTGGTTCAACGTTCCTGGCTACTGCCGTTGTGCCAACCGCGGCAGGTTCGACCCGGGCTCCCTCAAAAACTACAACGGTTTTCGGGTAGCCTGTGCGCTTTAGTAGGTTGGGTGAAGCGCAGCGTAACCC
>NZ_JARPLU010000376.1:0-1557 GCF_032349615.1 Limnospira sp. PMC 1279.21
ATTGGTGGCCTCAAACCGAGACTTTACTATAATTGATTATCCGGACTTGATATAAATCCCACGACGGCGCAATACCTTTGTGTTGACATAACGACTAGGAAAAGGAGACATTCAAAAAGCCACAGTCCCGGCGATATCTAATGGTTCACCAAAACGCCGGAAAGGAATTTCTGCGGTCATTTTATCGCCGACTTGCTCAGGGATTTTTTGAGTCATTTCGGTATAGCCGTCCTTGCAGTAATCATGGCTTACCTGTCGCTGGTCTCTCCCCCCCAGGGATTCTGATTTAGGGTGAGGGTAATGTTTAGCGAGATTTCCCGGATGTAACAGCCAGGACATGAACCGCATCTAAAGATAGTCGATGTGTTCAACTAGGTTTAAATCGTGCGATCGCTCTTTATTACCCACTAAAAAATCTGTAGGTGTAGGTGGGGGGGTGGGAATGGCAGCTTAGGGATTATCCCCTCGTCCGAAACTCGATCACATCTTCTCTAATAGTCACATCATACTGACCAAAAAAGTCCTGCCCTAACAATCCTACTTCTAAAGCAGGTGCGATCGCCACTGTCAAATTACTAGCCATTGCGCCGCCAACTTCAATAGAGATAATTTCACCCAGGTCAAATTCAACATTTTGCTCGCTGGGGGTATTCGCCAAACCTCGCCCCGTCCGAACCACACCCAATACCTCCGCCATCAGCGGCGTGATGACAGTTCCACTGGCCCCCGTATCAATCATCATTGGAAACGGTTGGCTATCATTAAAAGTAGCCAATACGACTGGGATGCCTTGGTGTCGCCGAATAATGGGTGCTTGGTAAACTCCGGCGGCTGCACCGGGAAGGACAGCAGTACCACTGGGGGGGGTCACAACTTCGGGAAAATTACAAATTTGATTCAGATTAATCAACCGACCTGATCTTGTCCGAGCAAAACAGCCTGGTTGTTCTTGTGCTGTAGCCAACCCTTGGGGATAGAATGCGGCACTTACCACCAGTAAACCTACTGTAATAGGTATAGTCTGCACTAAACTAGGAAAATGGGATTTACCATTGATACTGTGGTTATTCATAATTCGACTTTCCTTGGAAATGAGCTTTAGTTATATCTCGTTTCTATAGGGTTTGATTGTCGCCTTTTATGGGGGTCTAAGATTAATCTCGATGGTACTTTGACATTCCCAGACCCATTTTGACCCGTCTACCACCATTATAGCTTTATGTTTGGGGACACAGTTGATGTTTTCGTCAATTTTACAAAAATGTTCGGCCAAATTGCCGCCGGGGGTTGACAACTGCCAAGAATTAATGGTATCGTTTAATTTAACAGTTTTATAATTAAAGTTTATCTAATTTTTAAATAATAGCAAATATTTCAATTATATGTGCGAGACGTTTAGGAGTGAAATAGGGCTGCAATGCTCGAAATAACCTCCTAGAGGGGAATAAACTGATTCAACCCAGTTACCCCTTAACTGTTTATATGTTCCAACGCTCGGGCTGAAAACGAGCAAGGCAGGAAACTCAAGGTCAATCCCATTTTAAGAAATCGCCAAAT
>NZ_JARPLU010000377.1:0-1544 GCF_032349615.1 Limnospira sp. PMC 1279.21
AAATTGTGTAACGTGCTTAACTAATGCCCTTTCTATTTCACGCTCCTGAGCCTCCACGGTTTTACAAGATATTGATTCAAGGGGAAATATCCTAATAAACTTTGGCTCAAAATATACAATTAATTTTGCCTGAGTACTTACATATTCAAGTAAGTGACGGGACTAATCTAACCAAAAAGCTTAGTAACCCCCAAGAAAAATCCAGGAATCACAAAAAATACCCCGATAATGTAAACAAAGGCTAAATATTTTCTCTCACTTGCCATAGAAGCAAATGTTACTGCCAGAAAAATCGGTATCCTGTACATGAAGGAAATACAAAAAATAATCAGAACACCAAAGAAGTTAAAAAGAAAATGAACCATGGCAATTTGTAAAGCATAGACTTCGGTATCTCCCGAAATTGCGGTCGCAGCAAGTATAGCAGTCACAGTCGTGCCAATATTAGCCCCCAGGGTAAAGGGATAAACTTGCTGTAAGGTCATCACACCAGCGGCGGCTAAAGGAACAATTAAACAGGTTGTTGTTGTGGAAGACTGAACCAAAATCGTCATGAACATCCCGTCAGCAATGCCAGCAATGGGACCTCTCCCCACTGCTATTTCGAAAATATCTTTGGCACGACCCACCAGTACAACTTTGAGGAGCTTACTAATAAAATAGATCGCTGATATAATGACAATAACCCCTACAAAGATCAGGAAAAGTCCATCAAAAGGTTCAGGGAAATTGCTGGCTATGCCTCTGAAAAAACCGACCACCGGGCTTGTTGCCGCCCTGACAAAGTTGTAATCTCCGATGCTTAGGGAATAATCGCCAATAAAAAACCGTGCAAGATAGCCCGCCGCAGTTTGGAGGGGATGAAAGAGAATTTCAAGGGGGAGAAAAATAATCACACAGAAGATGTTGAACATATCAAGGATAGTGGCGGCCCCCAGCGCTCGCTTAAAAGCCTCTTTATCCCCCATACTGGCTAGACTCACGAGGGTGCTAGTGAGACTGGTTCCGACATTGGCTCCCATGATGATCGGTACGGCAGTTGCCACGGGTAAGCCTCCCCCTACCAAACCAACCGTAATTGAGGTAACAGCACTGGAAGACTGAGTTAGCGCTGAGGCAAGCGTCCCAACGATCAGTCCTAGGAAAGGATTGGTGGCAAAGGCAAAGATTTCTTCGGCTTGGTCGGCGGTAGCTGTCCTAAAGCCTCGGCTCACCAGTTCAACTGCCACAATAATGATATAAACCAGCACTAACACGGCAATCCATTGGGGCAGTTTGTTGCCTTGAGTTGTCCGTCGATTTTTTTCTGGAACTTGCTCTTGAATATTACTCATAGCTAATATGTGAATAGATTTTATCTCTCATGAAGAAATTAGTCTTTACCTTGAATGCTGCCATAAAAATTCTGATCACTGGTTAATAAAAACTTAATTTTTGATTAAATTCTGGTTATTTCTTTTATTTGCCGTAGTTCATTAGTCAAACGGATGATATCAAGTTCGCTTAATCGGTTATAATATCAGTGACCAATGCCAAACTTGCGA
>NZ_JARPLU010000378.1:0-1535 GCF_032349615.1 Limnospira sp. PMC 1279.21
TTTTCAGTACCAGCCCCCAGAGTATTTGCAAGGATTTATACATAATCACTTTCCTTTTGCTCTTCCGATAGAAGATCAATCATTTCTTGAACATCTTCATCTTTGTAAAAAGTGGAGGCAACAATTTGCTCATCTAGGTTTGAAATATAAAATTGAAGCGGTTCGATCTCCTTGTCTTCAATCACTACATACTTCTTAAGATCTGAAATGTATCTTATGTCAGTAGATCCATTGTTCTCAATAAAGGCGTATCCTGAAGGTAGCTGAGTTGAGGGAGCAAGATCTCCAACTATTCCTTTATAGGTACTCACTTGAACAAAATAATTTGTTTTAGCAGTAAATCCATCTAACCTAAAACTACCGTCTTCTTCGACTGGTTTAGACGCAAGTACTACTTGAGTAGTAGGGTCAATAATATTTACTCTCAACAATTGATTCTTTACTTTATTGGTGGGTGCATTGCCACTTTCTGAAAAAAGATTCACTGCACCTTGAATTGCTATATTGTCATCAAAGGATAATCCTAGCATAAACCCATCACCTACTTGCATATTCCTCATGAGAGGCCACTTCCCTTTATAGCCATCGTTTTTACTATCCCTGCGTAAAAGTATTTTAAATGTAATTGATGTTGCCTCCTCAACAATTATTGCTGCTGTACCACATGCACCTCCATCCCCACAGTTTACATTAAATCCTTTAGCTTTATTAAAAATCTTATCAGATGAAACTCCGAATTCAGTCGATCCCGATACATACTCTAAAAATGCATTAGGTGTAATCAATTCTAATTCAACAGAATAACCTCTACAAACCCCTTCAACGTCAACCATAGCACCTAGTCCGACCAAATGTAGATGAGGATTAGAAATAGGTCTATTGAACTCGATGGTTAAATCTCCCAAGTATTGAGCTTCATTCGCTTTGGGAACTGAGGATTTTGAAAGATGCTTTATGGAGGCATACATCCAATAGGCATGATGTGTACCTGTAAATATACCTTGACCTAAGTCGTCACCAACAGTATACATGGTAGAAACAGGACGTCCGAGTGCTTTCATTTCTTGAAAGACCAATTCTGACTTAGGCCATTTAATAGTTTCGCGTGAAGCTGCGCCAAAGGTAACCACCTCCACAATGCCATCTGCTTTGACTTGAAAATTAGATAATTTTAGGGAAACACTGGTTACTAAATCCGGCTGTTGATATTTGCCTGAAGCGTCCTTTTTTAGCAAAAAAACAGATGGAACTTCAACAATTGGCCCTGATGGATTCTCATCTAATAAGCTTTTATCAACAAGCCATAGCTGCCCATTTAGGGGTATGAAAGCAATTAATAAGATTGTGAAAGCAAGTATAAATTGGGCAGCAATTTTCATATCGCGATTTGCATATTCAGGGTGAATGAAAGTTTAAATATCACACACCGGGATTGTCATCAAGACAAATATCTAAGAAATCGCTATGTATAATGAGGAAGTCAAAAACCCGGCTACTTCAATGCTACAGGCGGTTTCTTATTTATTTGACCTCTC
>NZ_JARPLU010000379.1:0-1519 GCF_032349615.1 Limnospira sp. PMC 1279.21
GATAGAAGCGATCGCATCTCAACTCCAATCCCAGAATGAAGCGATCGCATCTCAACTCGAGTCGATAACTGAAGCCGTGGCAGATACTCCCATCGTGTCTTATTCTGGTTTTGATTATAGCCAACTCAACAGATTATTGAAATCAGGCCAGTGGAAAGCTGCCGACGAAAAAACGGCTAAGATGATGTGTAGGGTGGCGGGAAAAACCCACGATGGATATTTAAACTATGATGATATCAAAAACTTTCCCTGCGAGGATTTGCGAATCATCGATGGTCTTTGGGTCAAACACAGCAGGGGACGCTTCGGGTTTAGTGTCCAGAAGCAAATTTACATCAATTGTGGAGGTAAGCCTGATGGAAGCTATCCAAAAGGTGATGATATATTAGAGCGGTATGCTGACCAGGTGGGATGGCGAGTTGGAAGGTCTTGGATTTTGAAGTCAGATTGCACGTTTGCGGCGATTGCTCCCTGTGGCCATCTTCCTTTTTGGCCTTGGTTATACGAGTGGTATCAGGTAGGCCATTCATTGAAGTCTGTAGGAGTGCATTTGTTCTCTCGCGCACAGACTTGTCTACTGTAGCATATAAACACTTCAGGCAGTCCCTAGTGGTGCTTTAATGAAATGTAACGCACCGTTGACCATTACAATGTTAATCAAATGTCAACACCACTCCTACTCTCCATTGGCGGTGGGTTACGCACTCAACCCACCCTACGAAGTCTTACTTCTCCACTGGTGGTAGAAACTGGGTTTCTAGTTCCTCCCCGTGGGTTATAGTAGCATAAAGCCGGGTTTCCCTGCACCCGGTTGTCGTGATGTATCGGGTTGGGAATGATGGCGAAATGTCCCGTTTGTGAAACGGAATATACACCAAATGAGGTGGAAACCTGTTCGGTGTGTGGTTATGACCTGACACCCTATCCCCCTGTGATTGGTGGGATACCCTCCGGGTTTTTGGAGAAGGAGAAAAAACGCATTGCCGCCGCCAAGCGGGTTTGGCAATTGTCTCAGTCTCAGGTAGAGTCCGCACAGTTGATGGTCTCTCACCTACAGTCTCAGTTAGATGAAATGACCCGGAAAATTGACGGTTTTACCACTACTCAATCACGCCTAGAATCCCAGAATGAAGCGATCGCATCTCAATCGCTATCACGGCTAGAATCTCAGGTCAAAGCGATCGCATCTCAATCGCTATCACGCCTAGAATCTCAGGTCAAAGCGATCGCATCTCAATCCCAATCGCTATCACGCCTAGAATCGCAGATAGAAGCGATCACATCTCAACTCCAATGCCAATCGTCACAGGTCAAAGCGATCGCATCTCAATCCCAATCGCTATCACGCCTAGAATCGCAGGTCAAAGCGATCGCATCTCAATCCCAATCGCTATCACGCCTAGAATCGCAGATAGAAGCGATCGCATCTCAATCCCAATCGCTATCACGCCTAGAATCGCAGGTAGAAGCGATCGCATCTCAATCCCAATCGCTATCATGGCTAGAATCTCAGGTCAAT
>NZ_JARPLU010000038.1:0-19737 GCF_032349615.1 Limnospira sp. PMC 1279.21
CAAGTTACGAAAAGCTAGGAAACTACTTCCACAAAGGAACGGTTAAACTTAGCAACGGAAAAGAAAGACATGAAACTTGGTTATTCAAGACTAAGGATGGAATTCAATTATGGAAACATAACTGGACTCCAATTGTCAGACATACCCTAATACGCCCGGAAGCAACACCATACGACGGAAATTGGACTTACTGGGCAACCAGGAAAGGACAAGCAATTGATACGCCAATTAGAGTAGCCAAACTACTCAAGAAGCAAAAGGGGAGGTGTACCTGGTGTGGACAGTATTTCGCACCATCGGATTTAGTTGAAGTTGACCACATTATACCTCGAAGCCAAGGTGGAAAGGATGAATATAAGAATCTTCAACTATTACACCGCCACTGTCACGATGATAAAACGGCGTTAAACAACGCCAAAGCTGTATCCTTAACAATGGAACAGTCAGACTAGGAGCCGTGTGAAGGGAAACTTTCACGCACGGTTCTGAATGGGAGGGAATGGAGGCGACTCCATTCTCGACCCCTAATGGTGCGCGATGGTTTCCCGATTGTGGGTCAGACAGAACCCCCACTACCGCTAAATCCGCCACGTTACTGGTGGCAAGTGCCATCAACTAGGCGGTTTAACAGCTACCGAAAATATTGCAGAAATTGGCAACACCAACAACAATAGAATTATGGCAACAGTTTACGTTAATCCATCTACTGGCAACGATCAGGGCGACGGGAGCCAATCATCTCCCTACAAAACTCTGACGGCAGCCTGCGCTAAAGTTGAATCAGGAACTTTCATTCAATTAGAAACTGGAACCTATAATAGCGCTACTGGGGAACAGTTCCCAATTATGATTCCTAGCGGGGTCACTGTGGTGGGAAATGAATCGGGAACCGGAAGCGGGATTTTGATTGAAGGTAGTGGTCGCCATAGTAGCCCTAGTACAGGCGGCCAAGAAGTTACTATCGTGATGGCTACCAACGCTGAACTGCGGGGGGTGACAGTAACTAATAACCAAGTGAGGGGTACGGGAGTTTGGGTCGAGTCTACCTCGCCTAATATTGTACACTGCACATTTACCCGCTGTCGGCGCGAGGGAATTTACGCTACGGGTAATGGCTATCCTAATATCCTCAGTAATGCCTTTGTGGAAAATGAAGGCTATGGCCTCTCGCTGGAGGGTAATGTTCAAGGGGAAGTACGCAACAATTCCTTCCAAAATACGGGCTATGGTATTTCGGTTAAGGGTGAAGTTCAGACCCGCATTAGTGATAACACGCTTTTTGAAAATCGCTCGGGTCTCCTAATTGCTGGTAACTCTCGCCCTATTCTACGACGTAATTTGATTGAGCGCAACACTGGCGATGGTGTTGTAATTACTAATAATGCGGCTCCTGATTTGGGTAGCGCCAGCGAATCGGGTGGTAATATGATTCGCAATAATGGCGGGTTTGATATTAATCATGCTGGCTCAGTGGCGATCGCCTCTTTTGGTAATTTGCTCAGTGCTGGCCGAGTTCAGGGTAATATCAATGTGGTGGCTCAGAGCGCTCCGACTTCCTCACCCACTACTATCCATGTTAACGGATCTACAGGTAATGATTCGGCGGCGGGTACGGCTTCTGCTCCTTTCAAAACTATCACCCGTGGCTTACAACAGGCGACGGCGGGAACTGTGGTACAAGTGGCTCCGGGAACTTATACGGCAGCTACAGGGGAGACTTTCCCGTTGTATGTGATCTCTGGTGTCACGTTGATCGGTAATGAGTCTAGCCAAGGTAATGGGACTCAAATTACTGGAAGTGGTCGATTTGCTAGTCCTAGTGCGGCGGGACAAAATGTAACTATTGTCATGGAAAATAACTCGACCCTGCGCGGTGTGAGTGTGACTAATGAGGAAATTCGCGGCACTGCTGTTTGGATCGAGTCGGTTTATTGTGTGGTGGCTAATTGTCGGTTTTTTAACTCCAAGCGGGAGGGGGTTTTTGTCACCGGAACTGCTATCCCTCAGATTTTGACTAGCCACTTTGAAAAAAATGCTGGTAATGGTATCGCTTTGGCGGGAAATGCTAAGGGAGAAATTCGCGGAAACAAGCTACAGGATACTGGATTTGCGATCGCTGTTCAAGCCTCTGCGGCTCCGCTGATTAGCGACAACCATATTTATAACAACCGCACTGGTCTTGTACTTTCGGGTAGTTCTAAGCCTGTGTTGCGGAAAAATCTGATTGAGAATAATCTTCAGGATGGTTTGACTGTCATTGCAGATGCTTTTCCAGATTTGGGTAGCCCTCAAGATGCGGGGGGTAATATTTTCCGCAATAATGGTAAGTATGATGTCCAGAATGCTGGGAAGTTTACTTTGGTGTCTGTAGGAAATCAGATTAACCCCACTAACACGAAGGGAAATATTGATTTTAGTGCTAATGTGACTCCCAGTCCCAGTCCCAGTCCGAGTCCCAGTCCCAGTCCCAGTCCGAGTCCGAGTCCCAGTCCGAGTCCGAGTCCCAGTCCGACTCCGACTCCGACTCCACCTCCGGGAAGCGATCGCTTTAGTGATATTACCGGACATTGGGCGCGAGAGTTTATTGTGCGCTTGACTGATATGAATATTATCAGTGGCTTCCCTGATGGTACTTTCCGACCTAATGAGAATTTAACTCGCGCGCAACACGCGGCTTTGCTGGCGAAGGCGTTTGATATGGCTCCTATTCAGCAGGCGACTGCATTTAGGGATGTGGCTATTGATTTCTGGGGGAAAATGGCTATTGAACAAGCCAACCGGGCGGGATTTTTGGCGGGTTTCCCCGATCGCACTTTCCGACCTAATGAGAATTTGAACCGGGCTCAGGCGGTGGTATCATTGATTAATGGTCTCAAGTTGACTGGTGGTAATCCTAATTCTTTGAATGGTTACACCGATCGCGGTCAGATTCCTAGTTATGCTACAGATGCGATCGCTACTGCCACAGAACGAAGGATTATTGTTAACTATCCAACTCGGACTACCCTCGCTCCTCAACGGGATATTACCCGTGCGGAAATTTCGGCAATTCTCTATCAAACTCTGGTAGCCACTGGGCGCGCTGAGGCGATCAACTCTCCTTACATTGTCTAGTCAAGGCTAGATTATTTAGTCCCCCGCAGTAGTCCAAACCGAATTAAACCCTGTTCATATCCTTGACTCATTAATCCGAGGGATAATGCCGCTCTGATGGTTGAAGGTCCGCTGGTGAGTAAACCGAAAATGGCTGCGGGGTCAAAGGCGGAATCAATGACTAGATTCCAGAAGGGGGCGACCGCTTTTGACCAGTCGGCGGTGTCAATGTCATTAAACCCTACCCGAGTAGCGATCGCTTGATATTCTGGCAATGAGATTATATAGGGTAGGGCATAAACTTGGTAAATTTGGGCGAGGTGGCGACGTTCTGCGTCTGTTAGTTGTCCTTGCTCTCCCCCTAGGGGGCGATGACACCAAGTAGCCATTAAAAACGTGCCACCGGGTTTGAGGACTCGGTGGCATTCTTGCAAAAATTGGATTTTGTTGGGCATATGTTCCCCACTTTCCAGAGACCACACCAGGTCAAAGGATTCGTCCTCAAAGGGCATTTCTAGGGCGTTGGCAACCTGGAAATTCACATTTTCACTTAATCTAGCTTCGGCGGCGCGATCGCCTGCTCGTTGGGCTTGTACCGGGCTGAGAGTGATGCCTGTGACTCTGGCGTTAAACTTTTCGGCTAAATAAAGACTACTCCCCCCAATGCCACAACCTACGTCTAAAATCTTAGTCGTTTGAGTTCCCTCATCAAGTCCCCACTTTAGCAATTCTTCGATCAGGTCAATTTGCGCCTGTCGTCTTTCCGTTTTCCGATTCCCTTCCGGTCCGTAGTAGCCATGGTGCATATGTTCCCCCCAAATTTCTTCCCACAGGGCGGAGGAGGCATCATAAAACTGTTGAATCTGTTGATTGAGAGTGGATTTCATGGCTGCTTTTCTAATGGACAATCAATTAGGGTCAATGGTAGCACTACGGACTTGTTATGCTATATGTCTCAGTCCCCAGTCTGGTCTGGGGGTTGCGATCGCATGATTTTAGTGCTATCATAGCGTACATTGAACTCATACAATAGCCCATTTTTTAGCCAAATCAAACATTAATTAAGAAGTCGCTTTTTGGTAGTTTCCCAAAATCTAAGGTTATGAGATAATAACATCAGGGCAAGAAGGGTAAAGCGACTATGACCGAGTTAATTCAAGCCATCAAAACAGGCAATATTGAGGAATTATCAGCTTTAATAGCTGCGGAAAAAGATATCAATGCTGTGGGTGATGATGGTACAACCGCCATGCTGACAGCAGTAGGACAGGGACTAGAGGCGATCGCCCAAAATCTCATAGAGGCTGGGGCTGATGTTAACCTGGGAGATAATGATGGCTGGACTCCGCTGATGGAGGCGGCGGCACAGGGCCATTTAACCATAGCTGAAAGTTTACTACAAGCTGGGGCTGAAATTGATGCTCAGACCGATTTTGGCTTAACAGCATTCATGGCAGCCGCTGGTAGGGGTCATGTGCAGATGGTTGAGATGTTACTGAATAAGGGTGCAAATTTTCGGGTTAAGGATAACAACAATTGGACGGCTTTAATTTGGGCATCTTCTGAGAATCATCCAGAAGTTGTAGCGGTGATTAAGAAATGGCGAGACGCTCATAATTAGCTGATACTTCCCAGCACAAATTGACGATAATTCCCGGGTGTAAAATCTCCCATTGCATCCGGATTAATCTCATACAAGCCAGGTGTAAAAATCCCAATTTTAACAACTTGTAAATAGGGAATTTTTTGCAGAAATTAATTATTCGCAAATCCTGGATTTTCACAACTTATTTAACTGGTAAAAACTATGAAAGACACTTCATCAGATAACGACAATCAACAACAGGTTAGTATTGAAAATCTGCGGCATTCCTTAGCAGATAACCTGTTTTATATCACCGGAAAATATACAGAAATTGCCACCTTAAATGACTTTTATTTAGCCCTAGCTTACACGGTGCGCGATCGCCTTTTACCAAGATGGTTAAATACAGTTCGCACCGTCACCCAGCTATCAGATAATACCAAAGTAGTCTCTTGCCTATCCTCAGAATTTATGGTGGGTCCCCACTTAGTCAATCATCTAATCAACCTGGGAATTTATGACCAAGTTCGACAAGCCGTAGAAGAGTCAGGTTTAGACCTGCAAAAATTGGCGGAACAAGAACCAGAACCCGGTCTAGGAAATGGCAGTTTAGGTCGTCTCGCCGCCTGCTATATGGACTCCCTATCCACCTTAGAAATTCCCGCTATAGGTTATGGTATTCGCTATGAATTTGGGACCTTTAAACAGCAAATCCGAGATGGTTGGCAGGTAGAAATAACTGACAAATGGCTACAAAAAGGCAACCCTTGGGAAATCGTCCGTCCCGAGGCCGCAGTCGAGGTCAAATTTGGTGGCTATACAGAAGGCTACACCGATGAAGAAGACAACTATCACGCCACTTGGGTTCCTCACCAAGTAGTTAAAGGTATCCCCTACGACACTCCTATTAGTGGCTATAAAGTCAATACTGTGAACACCCTGCGCCTGTGGAAAGCAGAAGCGCCAGAGTCTTTCAATTTCCAAGCATTTAATCTGGGAGACTATTACGGCGCGGTTGACCAAAAAGTGGTATCTGAAAATATCACCAAAGTTCTCTATCCTAATGATGAACATATACCCGGAAGACAACTGCGTTTAGAACAGCAATTTTTCTTGGCTTCCTGTGCTTTACAGGACATGATTCGCTGGCATCTAAAATCCGGTGGTAACCTGGAAACCTTCCCGGATAAATTTGCGGTTCAACTCAATGATACTCACCCGGCTATTGCTATAGTAGAATTGATGCGGTTATTAATGGATGAACATGATATCCAGTGGCATGATGCTTGGGAAATCACTCAACAAACTTTCTCTTACACCAACCACACTTTACTACCAGAAGCCCTAGAAAAGTGGCCAGTAAATTTGTTGGGTCGTCTACTTCCCCGACACCTAGAAATTATCTATGAGATTAACCGCCGCTTTTTAGAAGAAGTCCGTAATAGTAATGGTCGTGATGGTCATAAAATTGCCAGACTTTCATTAATTGATGAAACGGGAGAACGTTATATAAGAATGGCTAACCTGGCTTGTTTGGGGAGTCACTCTATTAATGGGGTAGCCGAATTACATACGGAATTGTTGACTAAAGATACTCTGGGAGATTTTTATGAATTGTTCCCCCACAAGTTCAGCAATAAAACTAATGGGGTAACGCCACGACGTTGGTTAGTCCAAAATAACCCGGGTATGACTAAGTTGATTTCTGAAAAAATTGGGGAACATTGGATTACCCATTTAGATGATTTGCGCCAGTTAGAAGGCTTCGCAGACGATGGGGATTTTCGCTATCGTTGGGGACAGGTTAAACTAGATCTAAAACGTTCTCTGGCTGGTCATATTCAACAGCGTTTGGGGGTGACGGTTAACCCAGAGTCTCTGTTTGATGTTCAGGTGAAGCCTATTCATGAATACAAGCGACAGCATCTGAATATCCTGCACATTGTTACTCTTTATCACCGGATTAAGCAAGACCCGACTGTAAATATTGCCCCTCGCACGTTTATTTTCGCCGGGAAGGCGGCTCCGGGGTATTTTATGGCAAAATTAATGATTAAGTTGATTCACTCCGTGGCTGAGGTGATTAACCATGATCCAGATGTGGGCGATCGCTTGAAAGTTGTGTTCCTTCCAGACTATAATGTACTATGCCAAATCCTCTATCCGGCTGCTGATCTCTCTGAACAGATTTCTACTGCTGGTAAGGAAGTCTCTGGGACTGGTAACATGAAGTTCTGCCTTAATGGTGCTTTGACCATAGGAACTTGGGATGCTGCTAATATTGAGATCTGCCAAGAGGTTGGTCAAGAGAATTTCTTTCGCTTTGGCTTGACTGCTGATGAGGTTTACCAGCGCAAGGCTGAGGGTTATAATCCCTGGGATTATTATTATGGCAATTCTCAACTCAAGGAGATTATCGATCTGATTGGGTCTGGTCATTTTGCTGATGAAGACAGCACCCTATTTCAGCCTCTGATTGATTCCCTGCTACACCAAGACCAGTATATGCTATTTGCTGACTACCAATCCTATCTTGACTGCCAGGATAGCATTTCTCGGGTTTGGTGCGATCGCGATCGTTGGTTGAAAATGTCCATTCTCAATACCGCGCGTTGTGGTAAATTCTCTTCTGACCGCGCTATCCGAGAATACTGCGATCAGATCTGGCATTCTTCGCCAGTTTCCATTCAACTCGCTGATTATGTCCAACCACAGACGGCGTTAAGAGTTGACAGTTGAGGGTTAATCATGATATTATGGGGGTGGGAGGAAGGGAAATTTTGATTAACCTTCCCCTTTCTTGATTGCTTCGATATATAGGCGGTTTTTGGCGGGTAGACTTAACTTCCCTTTTGGGACTTGGTTTAATCGACCCGCCGCCGCTGTTATCACTTCGCAGATAAAGGGCTAGTTGGGGAAACTTCCCTGGGTGAGATAATATGGCTAGTAGCCTGTCCGACAAAACTCTGTAATGTTGACAACTGCTGGTTATTTTGGAATACGGACTTGAGGGTATTTGAGAAGGACTCGATATTTAAGGAAAAGTTGTTTCCGGTTTCGCAGGTTTGGAAATACTCAACTAAACTCAAGCCAGCAATGCGAGTTAGATAAGCCGCCGTGACACCTTGAATAACTCCCCCAGCCACATAGGTGACGGTGTTAGTTTTGAGGAGGGTTGTTAAGGTTTTGGTGGATAACTCGACCAAGCCTAGTTTTACCATTTGGGAACCGAGAGTTTTAGCGAGTTGCTGTGCTTGTTCGAGGGAAAATTGGCAACCGTAGACTTTCCCTAAGTCTAGCACTAACTGAGAAGTAATGGCAGCGGTGGCGAGAAGGTCTAAGGCGGGGACTGGGTTAGCAAAAGCAGCAGCAGCAGCGACCCATTGATATTGTTCTATGGTGGGGATGGCTTGCTGGCGGCGAATTGTGTTTAAATGGGTTTTAACGGTCTGCTGAAGTGCGATCGCTTTTCGGTAGGTGGTGGCCACAACTAAAGCCTCACCTGTCTCGGTCAAAAGGCGATCGAGATTTTCGGTAAGTGTTTCCATTTGCGGTAATGGTGTTTCCATCCATTCTTGAACGGAATTTTCATCCTGGTATTGGCGGACCTTAATGGGACTCGGAGAAGCGGAAATACCAATGATATCAGTCGCCGCCAATTGGTTAGCCATGGTTTGGCGCAGTTTTTCTAAAACGACTACCTGATGTTCCAAAGGACATTGGTCTTGTTTATTCCAAACCAATAGGGTGCGTTGGCGATCGCACAAATTCCCAAGGGTTTTATATTCAGGTTCAGTCAGATCACCATCTACCAAAAAGACAACTAAATCAGCGGTTAGCAAATGGTCCGAGGAGTCCGGGTCAACTTCCGTAATAGTTAAATGTTTCTGAGTCCAGGTAGTGGTTTCTAAAACTGTTTTTAAGGAAGTTTTCCCAACTTGTGGTTTCCCGGTAATAGCCAGGTATAAATCTTGTCTATCAATAGCTGTGTGTAAGTCAGCCACTTGCTTTCGCCAATCAGCCAGAGTCGGTGAGAGGTCATTTCCCCCTAGGAGAGTTTCCGCTTGATTCGCTAACTGATCAATTAAGGTTTCCGTTTCCTCAATAGCCGCTTGGGTCACTTCCCGACTAATAGGGGGGGAATTTTTCGTGTTCTGGTCGGACTGAGGAAGTTTTCGCTGTAGCCACCAGAGACCACCGCCTAAAGCGATCGCCCCAAAAATTGCTGTTTCTCCCAATTCCACCGCCGACTCACCCACTGTATCCCACAGCCAGAGAACCACAGATAACCCAATACCACCAACTAAGATGGGACGACGCAAGTAATCAACCATATCCGTTTATTTGCCATAACCCTGCTTCTAGTTTAGATCAAAACTGAGAGTTCTGCATGATAAAGTATTAGATTATGGTTCTAAAATTTCGATTTGCGATCGCCAGCGACTTACATATTGCCCTTCCTGAGACCATTTGGGATCATCCTCAACGCTTTCATTTAGTGGAAGTTAGCATTCCGGCGCTAGAACAGGTCTTTAAACATCTGGAAAAGCTGGATATAGACTTTCTGCTGCTACCGGGAGATCTCACCCAACACGGGGAACGGGACAATCACGCTTGGTTAAGCGATCGCCTAAAAAACCTACCCTATCCAGCTTATGTAGTTCCTGGAAACCATGATGTACCTTTAGCCGTAGGGGAAGGGTCCCTAATTGGTTTATCCGAGTTTCCCGAATACTATCCCCACTGCGGTTATCAAGACAGGAGTTGTCTGTACTACACCTGCGAATTAACCTCGGGAGTGCGCTTAATTGGTCTCAATTCCAATTGGTTTGATGAACAGGGAAATCAGATCGGATATGTGGACGAAAAGCAGCTAGATTGGCTGAAAGGTGTTTTGGCTAAATCCACCGATGAATTGGTGTTAGTGATGATTCACCACAATATCATTGAACACCTACCCGGACAGTCTACTAACCCCCTAGGTCGGCGTTATATGTTGTCGAATGCTCCCCAATTGTTGGAGGTTCTGGAAGAGGGGGGAGTTAAGTTAGTTTTTACAGGTCATCTCCATGTACAGGATATTGCTCAATGGCGGGGAGTTTATGATATCACTACCGGTTCTTTGGTTAGTTATCCTCACCCCTACCGTATCCTCGATTTTTCCAGGGATGATCAGGGTCAACAGAAGCTGGAAATTGAGTCGCACCGCATTGTCTCAGTTCCCGATTTTCCTGACTTAGCAAGTATTTCTAGGGAATGGATGGGCGATCGCTCCTTTCCGTTTATGATGAGGTTATTAATGGGGCATCCCCTAGGTCTTTCCCAATTAGAAGCCGAGGAGTTGGCCCCCCGTCTGCGCTATTTTTGGGCGGATATTGCTGGCGGTGATGCGAGATTTGATTTTCCTGACTTCCCCCCCCAACCGCGACAGTATTTTGAGGGGTTTACTGCCAGTGAGGCGATCGATAATCAGACAATTTTGCGGTTATAGGCAATGTCATCAGAATATGGGAATGTGGGTATTCTATGCTCACCGACTACAAGGGAGTCTCAATCTATAGCAATAGGCGATCGTGTATTCATGACAAAATGAGAGAGAGGTTATAAGTTAGAGGCTAGAGGGTAGACACAAAGGGGATAGATTGAATGAACAATGGTCAAGTATCGATTTTCCTGCCTACCTTCTTCGGCGCGCTATAGATTTAGGCTTGATTGTTAAATAAATTTGAATTTGAGTTGCTGTTGACTCCCCCCCATGGGTCAATAGATGGTCACATACCCTACTCAAATATGATGGCTTGTTTGTATAAAAGAAGAATAGATTTGGGAATAAGCCTAAAGACTTACTGCTTACTTTGTTGATGATTAACTCGAAAGCCCTCGACTATGACCACCAAAGCTCATACACATCACTTACCAGTATCTTCTGGGTTCGGTTACGGAAAGCACCCTGACTTCAAATTGTCCGGCTATATACGCCAGGATAGACTGCAAAGGTTGTCTCAAAAAGGGATTATAATTACTACCTCAGAACTTGATGAGTTTGATGCTTACACCCAGAAAATTCGTCGTCAGTTATTGATATTAAAAGCTACATCGGTATCTTCTATGGATTGAAAAACTGTCCGGTTTGACTGCGCGAGACTGTCAAGGGACAGCATTTGACTTGATACTATCGTGATCGGAAAATGGCAACTTTGACTATAAGCTACCCCCAGGAAATTTATATAAGTCTTGGTTATTGTTGGCGATTGGTTAGATACAAATAACAAAACCTTGGTGAATTTATGGAGTGAAAATGATTATCATTCTTGCCCCAACAAGCCACGAAAATACGCCACTTGACAGCCCTTGAACAGGATGATAGAGTAGAGTCTATAGGTTAAAGTTAGTCTTCGTGTGGGTAAAAGCAGTTATTGAGTATCTGTGGCTACCAGGAAATAACCTGAAACAGCTATATTGCCGTATTTAATATGAGGTAAGCAGTGGGCGATCGCCTGAGTGAAATTTGCTGGCGAGACACGAATATTGTTTTAAGCCCCAGAGGCAGGGGTTGACAAAATAGCAAAAATGTGCATAGTGCCAGGATGCCAGTTTGATAGGTAAACTTTAGGATGCTTTTGTTTTTGGTGAAGGGTAATTAATGAAACCAGTTGTTTTCTGTGACTTTGACGGGACAATTACAGCAGAGGAGACCTTTGTGGCGATGCTAAAGCAATTCGCACCGGAGGCAGCAGAGGAGATTATCCCGAAACTATACACCCATGAGATCAGCTTACGTTCAGGGGTGCGAAGGATGCTAGAATCAATACCCTCGAGGGCTTATGGAGAGATTATCGAGTTTTCAAAAACTAAAGAAATGCGTCCTGGACTGGTGGAATTAATAGACTTTCTGGATAGCCAAGGAGTGCCGTTGGTGGTAGTATCGGGGGGGATTCGGATTATGGTAGAAACAGTATTAGGAGAATTAGTTAATCGGGTCGCGGGGATTTATGCGGTGGATGTGGAGACGGACGGACCGAATTTGCGGGTATATTCAGAGTTTGAAGGGGACACAGAATTACTAGCAAAAGTGCGGGTAATGGAGTTATATAAAGGTGACCCGAAAATTGCGATCGGGGATTCGGTAACGGACTTAAATATGGCGATCGCTGCTCCGGTGGTATTTGCGCGCGATCGCTTATCTGAGTATTTAGATAAGCAGAAAAAGCCCTATATAGCTTGGACAGATTTCTTAGATATTCGCGATCGTCTCCGAGAAATCTGGAATGCTTAATGAATCCCATAATTAACAGGAGTTTGACAAATGGCAGAGTTTACCAGAGTTCTCTCTATTGACGGTGGTGGCTTGCGAGGATTAATACCCGCCGAAATTTTGGTAAGTGTCGAGCATAAAATTCAGGAAAAAACTGGCAATCCTCAAGCTAGACTCGTCGAGTATTTTGATTTATTTGCTGGGACAAGCGCCGGGGGAATTATGACTTGTCTTTACCTATCTCCCGACCTACAAGACCCCACTAAACCCCGATGCTCTGCGGAAGAAGCCAGGAACTTTTTTTACCAAAATAGTCGTAATATCTTTTACCAACCTTGTAGCCACGCCATCAAAAACTTTTGGGGACTGTTAAACGAAAAATACTCCCATGAGAAATTCGAGTTAATGATGCAAAACTTTTTTGGGGACTTAAAGTTAAGCGAGTTATTAAAACCATCCTTAATTTGCTCCTATGAAATTTCTCGGAGAAAAACCCACTTTTTTACTCAACATGATGCGGTAGTCAGTCCTAGTAAAGACTATTATGTAAGAGACGTAATTCGCGCCACCTCAGCCGCTCCGACTTTTTTCAAGGTAGCCGCAATTAGGTCTTTAGGTGATGAAATGTATACCTGTGTTGATGGGGGAGTGTTCGCCAATAATCCAACCTTGTGTGCTTATGCGGAAGCTCGTAGCAAACTCCCAGATAATCCCACCGCTAAAGATATGGTAATTTTATCTTTGGGAACTGGGGACGTGAAAAAGGGATATCCTTATGAACAGGCTAGAAATTGGGGTCAGTTTCAATGGTTACTTCCCCTGTTTGATATTATTATGACCGGGGTGGCGGAAACCGTAGATTATCAAATGAGGCAAATTTATGATGCTACTAGAAGTCCTCAACAGTATCTGAGAATAAATACAACCCTGACGGATAAAAATATGCTACCCATAGATAAGTCATCTGACGAAAATTTGCAGGCTATTCGTCGTGTCGGTCAGCAATTGGCTGAGGACTATAGTGAGGAATTAGATGCAATTGTTGATTTATTGCTAAGGTAATGGAGGGATTGCTCTTAATTGCCTCTATTTTAAGCCTAAATGTTCCATCACTCCAGAGATAGCATTCATGCGTCTTGACTGATCATGTCTGACACAGGACTTAGCATCTATGGAATATGGACAAATAGGAGGATGAGCCAAAGTTGTCTGCTCATAACTGCCATTGATTTTAAATGAGTTGACTCTGGCTGAGAGGATAGCGTCAGTTCCCTTTTTTCTTCCGCGTAGTTCAGAAGCGTATAACTGAGGAAATTTTGCGCCGAAATAGGGACTCTGATTCCATAAATCTATCGCATTGATAAATCCTTCTAAATGTGAGTTAGGATTAATTCCGACTTCCCTAAATTGCTGTTCAATCACAAAGGACCGTGATCTGAGGTGTTGTAGACACCATTGGTTAGCCTCCTGTAGGGTTCCACCCCGTCCGTGGTTACTGCAAAAACCTTTATTTAGGATGCCAGTAGCTGGGTCAAAATGACCGGCAATTAGAGAAGTTCGTCTTCCATTGGTCTCGCAGTTTCCTTCGGCGGCACAAATTGATAAAGCACCGAGACTGTTTAAATCTGCAAATAGGGTATTCAAGGGAACATGAACACCAGAGGAATGACCGAGTAGCCAACGGTGACTAATCTGCTGAAACTTAGTCGCTTGAAGCTTTTTGTCGATTTTATTGGACTGTGAATTAACCAAAGAAACGACATCTTTTTCGATTTTAATTTTGGCTGAGTAGATAGCCAAAAATCCCAAAAAACCTACCAGAAACCAAGTAATTCCTGTCACGGTGGGGTAATAATTGATTCGGTAATTAATCCGCCTTTTTTGACGAGAATTTAGCTGATGATAACGGTGGGTGTTGATGTATTTACCTGATGGAAGTTTATGCTTGAAAACAGCACGATTTTTCGCCATAACTAAAAATCAAAAATTCCTAAATTTATGAAGCTGACAACTTGAGGCTTTTCATAATCTATGGAGCCTTCAATATTGACAAGATGCACAATCAAATGTTCAATTGTTTTACATGGTTTTTATCCCCGTTTATAGTGAATTGAGTGGCTATGATGGTGGTTATCATCTAAGGGAAATAGGCTTAGGATAGGCTCTGAACACCACAACAGACTCAAAAAGCCTTCATAATATATCACCTGTTTTGAGTTATTGAAAGGCTAAGTTTCCTTGATCCCTGATGTTAAGTGTGGAAATTTTCCTATTATTTAAGGCTTCTAGCCGATCGCATTAGTTTTTGGGAACCGATAAAATTTATGTCTTAGGGAAGAAACAGACCCAGGGGTTGGTGACGGCGGGATATTGCCAAAAATGCTAAATTGCGGTTTGATAATATAACTCCCAATAACTCATAGATAATCAATATGGGAACTGAGCGCAGCTACCAAACCCTACCCTTCTATTGGCATCGCGATACCTTGGAAAACGATCGCCGATGGTTAGAATCAATTGTTCGGAATACCGCTCCGTTTTCAGACGCTTGGACGAAAGCTCGCATTGTCCAGCTTGGCTACCCATATCCCCCCAATACCAAACCCGGGACTGTGGAGGGACTGCCGACCTATGGGGGTTACACTTCCGAAGCAGAGATCGCCTCGGTGTTGCGATCGTCTTGTAACCTCCTGGAATACCCAGGCTTTGAGACTCAGGTAAATGAGGATTATGTGATCCGCACTCTCAATAGTTGGCATAATCGAGAATTTACTCAGGCGATCAGTCGCAACTTTGAAGTTTATGCCGATCGCTACCATAGCAATATTTTTTTAGTGGTCAGCACCGCCCCGAGTTCCCTAAATGTTGACCGCCAATTACCCAGTCGCGATCGCTTTCGTCCCCTGTTCAATATCGCTGAACTAGGTCAGATGATGCGCTTGGCGAATTTTAATCGCATTACCCTCCGTACCCACGGCTATGCCACCCCCCCAGAAAGGTTCTACCCCGCTTTTGTGAATGAGGCGGAGTCTCTTTCCCTCAAAGGACCCATTAATCAGGTGGGAACCTTGGAAGAAAAAAGTGTCTATATCGGCTATCGCTGGCCGGGAGAAAGACCGATTTTGAGTCCCGGTCTATGGACTGACCCTTTCCGCTATTGGGGGATTTCTTTAAAGTTTCTCGTAGGTCTGGCTCTCGCAGCTTTTGGGGGCGGCTCTGTGTTATATTTTGTCCTAGGCTTATTAATAGCCCCCCTGTTGACAATATGGGGAATTAAACCGATTGTTGATTCCCTGTGGCAATGGATAACCTGGGATGCTCTGGCTGGTTTAATTAGCCAATGGCTGTGGGTGGCTTTCAGCGTGTTTCTTCTGTGGCTATTCCTATTCCAGTTGCTGCGGATTGTCGTCTATCAGCGCGATCGCTATCGCATTATTCACTACGGCGCACCAGACCTAGCAGAGTTCTTCTGGCGACTTGATAAGGCGCTGGGAGATAATCCCTATGCTTCTATGCCTTTTTTACCGGGGGAACAACCGCGATTATCCCCCCTCCCTACCTTGAACGTTAATCTGATTGGTCATAGCATGGGCTGCCTATTGGTGGTTAATGTTCTGCGAATTCTATCCGATCGCTTTGGGAAAGAGGATCGCTTAGTTCAACAAGGCAATGATATGGGGGAATACTTGCGCCTTGACCGCTTGATTTTATCTGCTCCAGATATCCCCTTAGAATTTTTGCGGGAGGGACGCAATAATTATGTGCGATCCGCTATTCTCCGCTGTCGGGAAATTTATTTGTTTTCTAGCGATCGCGATCTCGTCCTGCGTTACCTTTCTGTTTTGGGTAATTGGTTTAGTGAACCCAGCGTCGCTATGTCTGGCTTACGCTTGGGAAATGTTTACCTAAAAACAGTTAAAACACATGATGACCAAGAGGAATATCGACCATTTATTCGGATTATGGTCAATTCTCAGGCTGCCGTTGAACCTACCTCCGCTTATGATTTGTTTGAAAAGTTTAACTACTTCGACTGTTCCCAAATGTCTAAGATAAATGGCGTTAAATGGAAGTTAAACGCCGGGACGGCTTTACCCATAGATTTAGTAAATGCCCTCTTATACTTTGCTAATAAAATTGATGTTCACGGCGCCTATTACTGGGTTGATACTCCCAGTTTTGAGATTATACAATTTCTGATTACCCGCTATGAACTCTCTCGGTCAGATACTTTAGCCACCATTTACCAACTCATTGAAAATACTCCTATTCGTTTTCGTCCCAGTCAACCCTTTTCTAAGCCCAATGTTTAATAGGTTTTGCTAATTTCTCCGGTGAGATAGATTTGATTTTCTCAAGAATGTTAAGAATTAATACAATTTAATTGCCAATTGCTCGCCAAAAGTTGACGAGATTATAGGGGTTGTGGTATCCTAAAAGAAATGGATCCCAAGGGCTTACCCTGTCTATATGCAAAAATAAAGGCTACAACCCCTATCCTGTCGCGATTAAAATTATTCTCTGACCAAAAGATTAAGCTGGCGATGCACGAGTTTTCGCGCTAAAGTTGGCCAGCCTTTTTAGGGGTATTGACAAAAACGCCATTTTATGATATTTGCATTAATCAAAGTATGCTAAAGCAGCAGCGATCAAGGAATAGGGAAGTAATGATTGATGGTTAATTACCCATTATAATTGGGATGACATTTTCTGCTTAAATTGTAGGAGAAATTTAAACCACAATTGAGCAGGTTTATCGTAGAATGTAAAGATATCACCGTAGGCAATTCGGGAGTTACGATGATGTTGCCAATGTCTTTCTGGGGTGGTGATACAGAGAAGTTTACAGATGTAGTTTATGGTGTTGGGTGTAGTCCATGTAGTGGGGGAAAGATGACGAAATTGTACATGAGATTGTGCTAAAACTAAACCCAGGATAGTACCGGTGGGAGAAATCGACCCAAAGATAGGTAAAAAGAGGAGATAGGGAAAGGCGGCTAAGAATCCAGTAATTAAAACGAGGGGATTTTGGGTAGCGATCGCATAGCGAATAAAACTGCGGTTATGGCTATGATGAACAGCGCCATGATATTTCCCGAAAATATGTTCAGGGACATGATAGAAAAAAGTTGAGATGAAATCCCCGGTCAATAGTAAGACCACGGCTATGAGAATAATCTTGATAACGGTCACGGCTTCACCCTCAGAATTTGCGGCTAGTGTAACCAATAGAGATTAAATTTAATTAATAGTTAGGTTAAACTTGAGAATCATCTAGGATAGGAGAAATTTAGGGATGTTGTTACCAGGGAAGCAACGGAGTAAACTAGACGAAACCGAGGATAGATTATTTTATGAGTATCCGCGATTTGTGACCCATGTTGACGAGGGATTTATTGATAGGTTAAGGGGGTTATATAGCGATCGCCTTTCAGACAATAGCAGAGTGTTGGACTTGATGAGTAGCTGGGTGTCTCATCTCCCGGATGATCGGAAATTCTCCCATGTAGAGGGACACGGTATGAATGAGGAGGAGTTGGCGCGTAACCGTCAACTGAACCATTATTTTGTTCAGGATCTGAATAAAGACCCGAAATTACCATTAGGCGATCGCGAATTTGATGCCGTGTTAATCTGCGTATCAGTACAGTATTTACAGTATCCTGAAGCCGTATTTAGTGAAATTCATCGTGTCTTAAAACCGGGGGGAGTGGTGATTGTGAGTTTCTCTAACCGGATGTTTTTTCAAAAAGCGATCGCCGCATGGCGAGACGGAACAGAACCCCAGCGAGTCAAACTCGTAGAAAGCTACTTTAACTCAGTCCGTAGTGGGGAATTACCCGGCTTCAGCGTCCCTGAAGTAATTATCAATCAGTCATCTGTCCCCCCGGTCTTGCAAATGTTAGGACTCGGTGGCGGCGACCCGTTTTATGCAGTGATTGCACATCGTCAAATTTGACGAATCATCTTAAACTTCTCGAGACTATAGCTGCTGAAAAACCTCTAGGGTCAGATATACAGGCTTTTCTGCCGTATTCTGACCCCAAAATTGGCTGATAGGCTGATCCTGGTCAGATTGAATCCAGAGGAGTTTCCCAGAAGTGCAGGTATAGGTCTGTTGACCATCACCACAGGGAATAGCCACATCTCCAGGCTTTAGTATCCTGACAGTCATCTGGGTGACAGGGGGATCAAGTTTGATGCTCTGTCTGGACATCTCTGGTAGGATGTTCAGGGAATAGGTTTTGAGGGGTTCTGCGGCTTGGACTGGTATCACCCAAGCGCAGAAAACCACCAGCACAGTTGTGAGTAGAATCTTCAATTTCATATTGACAAATATTTACCTTTGGTTTACTTTACCGAAATCGGTTAAGTGTGGCAAATATATGATTTTGAAGATGGATGGGGTCATCGAATTAGAAGAAGGTAAAATCTTCTATATCTATGGTAGTCGCTTCCACTCCATTTAAGAAGGCTAAGACCTCTCCGGTGTCGGCGATGATGATTTGAGATCCGGTGTCAATTTGAGCGATCGCTAATTGTCGAGGATCTAGAGCTGCCGTGATCCAGATTTGGTCAACACCCACTTCCAAATCAGCGATCGTATCTTGTCCGTAAGCGATCGCAAAAGTATCGCGACCTGCACCCCCAATCAGAAGATCATTACCCTTATCACCACTCAGGAAATCATCTCCATCCCCGCCAATTAGCGTATCATTTCCCTGACCGCCATAGAGAGTATCAGATTCTAAACCACCTACCAGAAAATCATTTCCGAGATTTCCCAACAGGAGATTATTACCCGCAATTCCTAACAGAGTATCATTGTCTTGACCTCCATAAATCGTATCATTACCCTGATTTCCTTGTAGGTAATCAGCTCCTTGATTTCCGAAGATTAAATCATTACCATCTCCTCCGTGGATAGTATCATTTCCTTGACCCCCATAAATCGTATTATTCCCAAATCCTCCCAGGATTAAATCATCTCCCTCGCCGCCGAAGATTAAATCATCTCCCTCGCCGCCGTCAATAGTATCATTTCCGATGTCTCCCCAAATTACATCATTTCCTTCTCCTCCCAACAGGAAATCATCACCTTGACCGCCATATAAAGTATCATTTCCCGGTCCTCCCAAGATGAAGTCATTACCTTCACCTCCCCACAACAGATTATTCCCAAATCCTCCTTCTAAATTATCGTCTCCTCCCATTCCAAAAATCGTGTCATTTCCACCCCGTCCATATATCGATTCAGCCATCGATGTACCCACTTTGAAGTCGTCGGCTTCCGTTCCTTCTAGGGTCTCCTCAGTCACATTAATTAAGCGGATTGAATCAATATTCAAACTGGGAATATTTACCAATGGGATATTAATACTACCACTGATGTCTAATGGTTGTATTAGTCTTGGTGTCACCACTGGAGTTAATTCCGACTCTGGTTGAAGGTTGCTTTCTGGAGTAGTTTCCGGTACAGGAACAGGTCCAGCAATAGGAGTCTCTTCCGGTTCCGGTTGCGGTTGCGGTTGCGGTTGTGGTTGCGGTTGTGGTTGCGGTTGTGGTTGCGGTTGTGCTTCAGGAGTAGGTTCAACCCCCACTTCCGGTTCGGGAGTCGGTTCCACTTCCGGTTCGGGTTCCACTTCCGGTTCAGGAGTCGGTTCGACTTCCGGTTCAGGAGTCGGTTCCGGTTCAGGAGTCGGTTCGACTTCCGGTTCGGGTTCCACCTCTGGTTCAGGAGTCGGTTCAACTTCCGGTTCGGGTTCCACTTCCGGTTCAGGAGTCGGTTCGACTTCCGGTTCAG
>NZ_JARPLU010000038.1:19747-33800 GCF_032349615.1 Limnospira sp. PMC 1279.21
GAGTCGGTTCAATTTCCGGTTCGACTTCCGGTTCCGGTTCAATTTCCGGTTCAGGAGTCGGTTCCGGTTCAGGAGTCGGTTCAACTTCCGGTTCGGGTTCCACCTCTGGTTCAGGAGTCGGTTCCGGTTCAGGAGTCGGTTCCGGTTCAGGAGTCGGTTCCGGTTCAGGAGTCGGTTCAACTTCCGGTTCAGGTTCCGGTTCAGGTTCGGGTTCCACTTCCGGTTCAGGAGTCGGTTCAACTTCCGGTTCGGGAGTCGGTTCCGGTTCAGGAGTCGGTTCAACTTCCGGTTCAGGTTCCGGTTCAGGTTCCGGTTCAGTTATGGTTGAAAATTCATAAGCGCCAATATCAAATTCAAGAGTTCCATTTCCATCACCATCAATGGGACGAGGTTCGCCGCGTTGGTCGGTGGATATTCCCACATTGACACCACCATCGATCGCCGGACTTCCTTCTAATAACGGATAGAAATAGGTTTCGTTTTGATGTTGCAGGGGACCCAATAGAGGATCGGCGATCGCGATCGTAGCAGTCGCGTTATAATCATTAGCAAGGTTCGTGAGTTTTTCCAGCCATTGAATGTTACCGCCGCCATCAACTAATTCGCGGTTCGTGTGTTGTTGAATCCCCCAATTATTCGTACCGTTATCAGCAGTATTTTTGTAGAAAATCGTATTTCGGACCGTAACCGTTTGGTCAGCAGAGGCGACGATACCGCCACCCACCCATCCGGCGTAGTTTTCCGCAATGGTAGTGTTGATGATATCAGCAGGACCATATAAAGCCATCGCACCACCATTTCCCGAAGTCGTCAAAGATTCGGCGCGGTTTCCCGAAAAGGTCGTATTAGTGATGACAGTCGGCGCATTCATCATCCAAATTCCACCCCCCTGATTGGCGGCGGTGTTGTTAACAAATGCTGTATTTATGACTTCAAATCCTTGATTTAAGCCGTTGTTCATCTGAACGATCGCACCACCATTTCCGCCATTTCCACCGGGAAGCGGGAGAATTTCATTATCCTTAAAAACGCTGGATTCAACGATGACGTTATCTTGGGTTCCCGTGTATAGGTAAGCCGCACCACCTTCGCCGCGTCCGCTATTTCCTTCAAATAAACTGTTCCTAATGGTAATCGTTCCCGATGTATCATTACTGGATGTACTGGCGCGATCGGTGTAAATTGCGCCACCATATCCCCTTAAAGAAGGGTTATCATTTCCGGTATCGTAAAACGCGGCAGTAGTGCTATTATTAATAAACCGGGAATTTTCCACAGTTAACCGACCATTTAGGCTATTAATCGCCGCGCCATTAATGCCTTCATTTCCGATAAAGTCGCTATCGGTGACGATAATTTCATTGGGTCCCCGAAAGGCGATCGCACCTGCACCTCTTTCGTCATTCCCGGCGATCGCTTTATTCCGATTGAAATCACTTTCATTAACCGTCAATCTTCCCTCAAAGGCGCTAAAAATTGCCCCGCCACCCTGGTCAGCAACATTGTCGTTAAAGGTGACATTTTCGACTGTTAAAATCCCTTGGTGTGTGGTCGCAATACCCCCACCTCTTTCGGGAGTATATCCGTTGGCGATCGTCAGATTTTGAATGGTTAAACTCGTGGGATTCGCTGAGGTTGAATTTAGATAAAATACTCGAGAAATGTTATTCCCACTGATAGTTAAATTGGCATTATTACCCCCGTCAATAATCAGGTTTTTACCCACCGGAATTTCTAGCTGTCCTCCCGTCAGGGTGATAGTATTTCCCCCCGTGAGTTCCGCTGCAAATGTAATGGTATCTCCCGATGCTGCATTGGCGATCGCTTCCCTTAATGAACCTTCCCCCGCATCATTATTATTAGTAACAATTAAACTGGGTTCATCGATGGTAGGAATCATCTCATAAGCGCCAACATCAAACTCCGCTGTCCCGCTATTATCTCCATCCACCGGACGAGTTGCTCCCCGCTGGTCTGTCGTAATTGTATTAACAGTAATTCCGCCATCAATCGCTGGACTTCCAGGTAAAAGGGGATGAATTAATACCCCATTAATTTCCTGTAAATCTCCCAGGAGTGGATCGGCTAATGTAACGTTACTGGTAATTAAGGTATCGTTAGGGTTCAATTCATTCGATTGAATATTACCACCGCCATCATTATATGTAGTTCCTGTGTGATGGTTTATATTCCAATCATTGCCGCGATTATTCGCCACATTATAGGCGGAAATTGTGTTAGTTAAAGTCACATTATCCCCACCACCCCAAAAACCACCGCCTTGACCACCAGCGTAATTATTAGCAATGGTAGTATTGGTAATATTGGTGGGATTAGTACCATTGGCGAAGGTAATTCCACCCCCCAACCCAGAGCCATCCGCTGATTCCGCGCGATTTCCAGAAATAGTAGTATTGGTAATTGTCACTGGAGATGTTTCTCCAATCCACAACCCACCACCTTGATTTTCGGAACGATTATTAGCAAAGGTTGTATTGTTAATAGTTAACTCTGCATTACCATGTCGCAGTCCGCCGCCTAGAGCCTGTCCGCGACTACTTTCGACCACCTCATTATTAATAATTTGGCTATTTTCGATGATTACACGGTCAGGAGGATAAGCATATAAGAACAGTCCGCCACCCTGTCCAGCACCTTTATTATCCTCAATTAAACTATTGCTAATCCGAATTTCTCCCCCCACAGGTCCGGGTCCAAAATTCTCTCCTGACGCATTCGCACCATCAGTAAAAATTGCACCACCATAACCCGATGGATCACCCCCTAAATCTCCAGGGGTCGAGTCATTATTCCGAAAAGTTGAACCCTCAACAGTTAAGTCTCCTAACAGGTGATTAATTGCGCCGCCATTAATACCTTTATTGTTGGTAAATGTGCTGTCAATTACTGTCAGAGTTCCGGCGCTTTTCGTGGCGATCGCACCCCCTCCCCGTTCGCTTCCTCCAGCGGTTCCATCATTGCCGTCAAATTGGCTATTAATGATGGTTGTATTACTTCTAAATCCCGTTAAAATACCCCCCGCAAACTCAGCGCGATTATTGTTGACTTGGCTATTTTCTAAGGTTAAAGATGTTCGACTCGCCATGCGGATACCTCCACCCGCGCCATCTTCTCCTTCTCCTGTGGCTAGACCGTCCGCAATAATTAGATTTTGTAAGGTGACTGATGGAGGGATAAAATCAGGACTTATTTGGATGTCAATAACCCTAGTATTTCCGCCACCGCTTAGGGTTAATCCTGACGCAGACTCTCCGTCAACGGTGATGCTTTTGTTAATGACTAATTCTTGACTAAGATTAATGGTTTGACTTGACAAACTGCTATCGAATGTGATAGTATAACCGTCACTGGCATTAGCGATCGCCTCCCGTAAAGAACCAGGTCCAGAATCGTTGTTATTGGTGACGGTAATAGTGCCGAAAGTTCCCCGATAAGAAGCGATCGCTTTTTCCGTCAACGGTAAACTTAACTCGACCGTCGCGGTAGAATATTCCAAATGCCAATAGCCAGCACCGACAATTTCCCGAGAGGCGGCGACTGTTGCTCCGGTAATTTCTGCTAACTGATTGATAAAATTGGTTCCGGTTTCGGCGGCGACCCGACAACCATAAAGGAATAAGGTAGTCGTTTCTGATAAAGCCTTTCGCCAACCGTGAAGGCGATCGCTTTTCAGGGTATCGCTGTTAACCACCCCACTCCCCAAATATAAACAGCCTGGACCGCCATGGGACAAAATATGAACCTGGGCAATTTTTGCACCCAGGCTGCTATAATGAGATAGCATAGCCCCAATCTGTGCTATCCCATCTTGATGGCGATCGAGAATGATCGCTTCTAAGCCATTTCTCACCCCATCAGCCAAAATTTCGGGATGTTCTAGGTCTGCGTCAATAAAAACTAACCTTTTCGCCGTCTGTAAAGCACCAGTTGCAGATAAGGCTACATTTCGAGACATTGCCATCATAATTCATAATCCATAAAGGTGTAATGGTAGATTCAACCCTGGATTAATGAATTCAGGTTTAATTTGCCAATTCCATTAGTAAAAGAATTGGCACTTCCTTTCAGCCACCAGGAGGAAGCACCAACCCCGTTGACTCACCGCCCAACCTAAAAGAGCGTTAATTGGAATCCTTAATTGAGTTTTAAGGTGTTTCCTGTTGAGTCCTATTCTATAAATAACAGATTTTGATTTAAATCGCCTCAGTATTTTTACTGAACTTTTGAGCGCAATTTGGAGGCTGAGTCCGAGTCAAATCTGGTAATTTACGGTTGTATCAACTTAACAAAAGCCATAGTATATCTGTCAAATAATACCAGGATTATGGGCGATTTTTGCGCCCAGAAAAAGTCACAACAAAACCGTAGCACGGTTATTATAGCTACGGTTTGGAGAAGTTGGAGAAGTAGTTATACCAGGTTAAAGTCGGTGAGATTAACCGTGGCTATCAACTGGGTACTTAGTTGCGATTAAGAACATTCATTAAGCGCAAAATAAAGATAAACAGGTTGATGTAGGTGAGGTACATGGACAAAGCGGCGGGAATAGGCTGGTCATCACGATAAGTGCGGGGGAGAATATAAAAATCTACCACCGCAGCCCCAGCGAATAGGAAGACACCGAGTCCAGAAATACCAATTTCTAGCCAAGTGGGGGTAAAAACGCCGAAAAACGACAAAATCAACTGGCCAAAAACAGCGACCAGTAGGGCAATAATACCAATTCTGATGGTTTGAGTAAGGGCGATACCATCAGAGTCGGACAGGTTAGACCCAATTTGACGGGCGGCGATAAAAGTGACACCGCAACCGAGAGCAGCAAAACCAATACCAGTAATGCCAACACCTTGAGTTCTCAAGGTGACAAATAACAAGCCACTGAGGGTATATCCGGTGATGAGGCTATAGGTTGCTAACAGGGGGAGGGCCACCTGGTTATTATCGTTAGCGAGAACGCTACTAGCGATAAAAAATAGGGCTAACTGAGCAATCAAAGCCACCCAGAAGGTGGTCATGAAGATGCCCGGGTTGGTGCTGATGATATTCAGACCGGCGAAGGAACCAACAGCAGTGAGAAGCAAACCACCTCCCACAAAGGGGAGGGCATTGGCAATGACGTTAGGGCCTACAAGTTTTTTGCCTTGGGCTTCAGCTATTGCTTGCCGAAAATTACTGGTATTTGCCATAGCAACTCCTAAAAGTTTTGCATTTATCTAGTTTTAGCAAGAAGACCCGCATCATCAGGCAATTGACGACGGGGTGAATGGGGACCCAACACTAAGAATATTGTAATATAAACTACCAGAAAACCAAGTGCCACATAAGATTAGACAAGGGTTGGGAAGCACAGCTTATGCCTGATGAAACCTACCTAAAATCCTGTTCAAACTGTTGTCGGGTAATGGGTTGAGGGATTTCTAAGCCTTCTCCGCCGAGGACTTCTAAGGGTAAGCCATTGACGGAAATCCGTACTGGTGCGAGGGGGTCGAGACTGGTGGCGGTGTAAACTACTTGCCCTAAACGGCCAATCATGGAGGCACTACCGCCGCCTGTGGTGAATTCGGTCGATAGGTCGATCGCGATCGCCCCAGCTTCGGTGGCGGTCACATTTAGTAGTTGAGTACCTGGGGGAATTTCGCTATATTGGTTGGCTTCCTGGGGGCCTGAGAGTAGGCGATCGAAGGCGGCAGCTAGGACGGTATCGGGTTGGGAAGCACTGACGGTGAGGGTGACGGGGTTGGGAACCCAGACAAGTTGGTTATCAGCTTCATCGACCCAGTAAATATTCACGGTTTTTTCGATCGCATCGGTTGTTTCTGGGGGTTCAGGAGATATGATCTGTGGGGGTTGGTCAGTGTCAAAACTCACTCGCCACCAAGTCACGCCAGCGGCGATCGCGGCAAGGAATAGCGCTACCCCAGCAATCATAGCAATATTTTGATGGCGATCGGGTTGTGGCTCTTTCATGACTTCTATCGACAACTGTATTTTTGAGTTTAACTGGCGATCGGGGGTTCTGGCAAATTAATTTGATCGTCGTGGGGATTGAGGCTCTCAAGCCCACCCCACACCCACGGTTACCAGCGATCGATTTCACCAGCTACCAGTGATGAACCGGGGGGCGATCGCTGCCCATTTTTTAATCTTGATCTAAAGTCGGGGTTAGATTTGCTAGAAATTCAAACAATGGGAAACTGAAGCCAAGCGACTGGTTGAAGGCATCGAAGAAACCGAAGCCGAGGAGGATATTATTACCGGGGAATGATATATTCGGCATTTTCCAGGGTGGGAATTTCTCTAGTGATGCCGGAGGGTTGTGGCAGTCGATTAATGGCGATGAGTAGTAATGTGAAAACGGCTACAGTTAAGAAAAAAATATCATTCCATTTTTCGGTATGATGAAAACGACGGCCACAGGCGGAACAAAACTGCTGCTGGGGGTGGTCTGGATGGGCGGTAATCTGGCATTTAGGTCGGCCGTAGTGATCCATTGGGCAGGTCATAATCTTCTCCTGACAAAACGATTATAATTGACATTCGGGGAATGTCTCAAGACCAGCAATTCCCCCTAATGCGATCGAGAGTTAAGCCGGATTAACCAGAGCGCAACATTATCAATTGTTGAGATCACAAAGAGTGGTGAAGTTTCCGTATCGACGATCTGGTAGGGGACGTAAATCAAGTTCAGCGTGGACAGAGATAGGAATAAAACTGCTGTGATTGTCAAATTCATGTTACAGAACCTCCCGAAGGTTGCAAGTGCTTTTAAAGTAGTTATCTTTGACACACCCGACTTTTATGCAGATCGGAAGGAAAAACTTAGGTAGAGTCTCTTCCTGTGGTTGTTGTCGCTTCCCACTTTCCCTACCAAATTCCTCACTCCCTGCATAAAAACTGAAAGTCCTGACCACCACATTGATAGGACCTAAAAAAATGAATAACAGCGATTCTGTACATTTTTCCTATTGGTTTAGTTCATATCATTTAAAGGCGGTAAATTTTCCACAATTTTTACCGTCTCTAAACTCACCCGGACTACCCGTTTCACTAGATACAAGTTTATGAAATCAAGGGTTGGATATGAGAGTCCATTCAAGCCGCCCAATCTCGGCAAAGGGTTTGAGCTTGAGTGATGACGGTTTCAATCGCTTTAGGTTGTTTGTCGGGCGGGTAGCCGTGCTTTCGCAACAATCGTTTGACAGTAGCTCGCATTTTGGCACGCACGGTTTCCCTTTCCGTCCAGTCAATCGTCACACTTTGGCGAATTGCGGTTACGAGTTCGCGAGCAATTTTCTTGAGGGTAGCATCGCCGAGTAGTTTTACCGCACTATCATTGACCTCCAAAGCGTCATAAAAAGCCAGTTCGTCTTCAGTCAAACCCAGTTGTTCTCCCCGTTGGTGAGCCTCACGGATTTGCTGACCTAGGGCAATCAGTTCCTGGAGAACTTGAGTCGATTCAATCGAACGGTTTTGGTAGCGCTTGATGGTGTTCTCGAGCATTTCCGAGAACTGCCGAGACTGCACCACATTCCGGCGCGATCGCGACCGAATCTCATCATTGAGCAGCTTCCTCAAAATCTCTAGGGCCAAGTTCTTCTGAGGGAGTCCGCGTACTTCTTCTAAAAACTGGTCCGAGAGGATGGAAATTTCGGGTTTGTCGAGTCCACCCGTGGCAAAAATATCGATAACCTGGTCAGAGGCGATCGCCCGGGTGACAATTTGCCGCACTGCCGCATCAAGTTCGGCTTTGGTCTTGCTCCCTTCGACCGTATGTTTAGCGAGGGTGGCTTTAATCGCTTGGAAAAAGCCCAAGTCTTCTCGCAGAGCGATCGCCTCATCCTCAGAAGAACATAACGCGAAGGCTTTGGACAGTTCGGTAACCGCTTGAATGTAGCGCTGGATGCCGTTCTCTCCGGCAAACTCGGGACGTAAAATCCAGTCGGTGGCGTTATTCAAAAGGGTCAGCCGTTGCGGTGGGGTGCCGGTCTGAAAACTAGAATAATCGAAGCCGTGGAACATCGCCCCCACAATTTCGTATTTTTCCAGCATGACGGCAACCGCTTGCTCAATGGGGATGCCAGTTTCTGTCCGATCGCCTTCGGTGTAATCTTTGAGCGCATTTTTGAGGTCTTCGGCAATTCCTAGATAGTCCACCACCAGTCCCCCAGGCTTAGAACCAAATACCCGATTCACCCGAGCGATCGCCTGCATCAGATTGTGGCCGCGCATCGGTTTATCGATATACATGGTATGCAGGCAAGGCGCATCAAAGCCCGTCAGCCACATATCCCTGACAATAACGAGTTTGAGGGGGTCCTTGGGGTTGCGTAACCGTTTGGCGATCGCATCTCGGGCTTTCTTAGAGCGAATGTGAGGCTGGAAACTCGCCGGGTCCGCAGCGCTGCCGGTCATAATCACCTTAATTGCACCCTTGTTATCGTCCTCATCATGCCAGTCAGGACGCAGTGCAACGAGGTGGCTGTAGAGTTCCACACAGATGCGGCGACTCATGCAGACAATCAACCCTTTGCCCTCCATTGCAGCCAGACGGTTCTCGAAGTGCTGGATAATATCCCCGGCAACTTGGGCGAGTCGTTTTTCTGCACCAACCATCGCTTCTAACTGCGCCCATTTCCGCTTGAGTTGCTGTTTGGTGGATTGCTCCTCGCTTTCGGTGAGTTCTTCAAAGTCAGAGTCAATCCTTGGTTTTTCGCTCTCATCCAGGTTGATTTTGGCGAGTCGGGCTTCATAGTAAAGTTTGACCGTGGCCTGGTCTTCAACGGCGCGGTGAATGTCGTAGATGTCGATATAGTCGCCGAAAATCTGCTTGGTGTTTTTGTCGGTGGCTTCGATGGGAGTGCCCGTAAACCCGATGAATGAAGCGTTAGGCAAGGCATCTCGCAGGTATTTCGCGAAACCGTAGGCGGTATAGGCTCCTTGTTCGCCGGTTTCTTTGTCGGTGGTTTTGACAACTCGGGCGCTCAGGCCATACTGGGAGCGGTGGGCTTCGTCGGCAATGAAGATGATATTCTGCCGATCGCTGAGTTGTTCGTACTCTCCCCCTGGGGTGTCTGGGGTGAATTTCTGGATGGTAGTGAAGATGACCCCGCCAGCAGCAACCTGGAGTTTAGTTTTAAGGTCTTGGCGATTATCCGCTTGGATGGGGGTTTGCCGGAGTAGTTTCTCGCATTTGGAGAAAGTGCCGAACAGTTGGTCGTCTAGGTCGTTGCGATCGGTCAGGACAACCAGGGTCGGGTTTGCCATTGCCGGATGCTGGATGACTTTTCCGGCATAGAACGCCATTGACAGGCTTTTCCCGGAGCCTTGGGTGTGCCAGACAACCCCAACTTTGCGATCGCCTTCGGGAGAGGTAGCCTGGACGGTTTCGGCGACGGCTTTATTGACGGCATGATATTGGTGGTACGCTGCCATCTTTTTGATGAGGGTTTCGCCGTCTGTCTCGAAGACGATAAAGTAATGGATTAAATCCAGAAAGCGGGATTTCTCAAATACCCCTCGGATAGTGACTTCCAGTTCGGGGATGCCTTTGGGTGCGAGGTCTTCTCCATCAATGGTCCGCCAAGGCATGAAGCGATCGCGGTCCGCTGTCAAAGACCCAATCCGGGCGGTTGTGCCATCGGAAATGACTAGGGCTTCGTTATAGGTGAAGAGGCTGGGGATATCTTTTTTGTAAGTCTGAAGCTGGTTAAAGGCTTTTTCAATGTCAGCGTTTTCGTCTGCGGCATTTTTGAGTTCGATGACGGCGAGGGGTAGTCCGTTGATGAACACGACCACATCCGGGCGGCGGTTTTGCCGTTCGCTGACGGTAAATTGATTGACGGCTAACCAGTCGTTATTTTCGAGATTGTTCCAGTCAATTAACCGGGCTTGGTCATCTACTGTGCGATCGGCTCGTTGGTAGGCGACGGGGACTCCTTCGATGATGAACTCATGAAAGCGCCGGTTGTTTTCGATGAGGTTTTGGGTGTCTGCGCGCAACACTTGCCGGATTACTTCATCTACTGCGTCATCGGGTAGCTGAGGGTTGATTTGGGCGATCGCACGACGGAGGCGACAGGTCAGGATGACTTCGCCAACGGTTTCTCGTTCGGCGTTGGGTTCCCCTGGGGCGATTTCCGGGCCATTTAGGATAGTGTAACCGAGTTCTTCAAAGTAGCAGAGGGCTGCTTCTTCAACTTCTGATTCGGTAAAATTGCTCATTTAATATCTCCGGTTTGCAACTTCTGTTTGTAATTGAGGTTTTTAACCTGCTGCTTTTAAATGGCTAGAAATTTTAAAGTTATTTCCCTTAGTTACAACCTCCTAAACTTGGATATTTTCGGAAAAGCTCTCACTCATTTTGCCCGGGAATCGCTGATTTTTTGACCCAAAATAGTCCTCTAGGTTGACCTGAGAAACTTTCTCTAACAAATTGATAGAGGGCTGCCCATTCAATCAGCAGCCTTTTTGATGCTTCAAGCCGTTTGAGGAAGTGGTTGATAGTGAAGTTGCATCAGTTGATTGACGCTTAAAGTCTCTAAAGCGTAGGTTTTCCCCTGAAGGTCTACAAATTCGACCTCAAATACATCGGGTTCGTAAACCTCAATAATTGTCCCGACTTGACCTTTGTAAAGGTTAAAGTCAGGTAAATTTTCCGTAAGGGCAACGACATCTAAAAGTTTCATCGGGTGTTCTCCTGGGGACTAGGGAATGTAACAGGTGATGAGCCGTGGGAAATCTTCATTTTGCCTAACCATCCAGATACTTCTAATGATGGCACTTTTACTTTCCCGCGTCATTTCAAAGTCAATCTGGTATTTCTGCCCGTAACTATTGCGGTTAGTTGGGATAGCGTCTTCTGTTTTGAGAGCTTGGCGCAGAGCGACCCGTAGTTCGTCCGCTTCTTCTAACCCAATGCCTAGGGCAGATTGAAATACAATGGCTTTGTGCCGACCTTCCGAGTGATTTGGATTGAGTGAATAGCCCTCCAATTTTTCAAACGGAATCAGTGCTTGCTCAGGATTGGGCAGTTTCACATCACCTCCTCCAGGACTTTTTCGGCATCTTTGACGCAGATTTCGCCGGATAGGAGTTTGGGGAGGAGGGTGTCACGAATTGACGCTGAGATACTTGATTCGCAACTATTGCCATCGCATCTCTGATAAAAACTAGCTGTGATTTGATGGAAAATTTTGAGTATTTTTTCATCAGAAACCGCAAGGTTCTGCTTTTTAAGATCGCCTTGAGTAACAAGAGGCTGTGTAGAGCCTCGATTCAAAGAGTCAAACCTAATTTCCTTTAAGTGGAAATTGAGAAACTCGTAGGTAAAAAAATCCTTTGGAATAATCACTAGGGTATTATCGGATGCCCAGCAGGGATAGGAAACTCGATAGACTATCCCTAATGTTCCGACTCTTCCAGTGATTAGTATAGGTTTTTGATAAAGAGGTTCTTTGACATAGCCCATCACACCTCCACCACCAAAAAGAGGAGTTTTCATATACTGTGTTAACTCTGATGAACGCTCAGATGGACGTTTCCCACTTTCAATGTTTGCCAATTCAGATAAAGTCTTAACTTCCCACCCCTTCGGAATTTGACCCAGGGCCGAATCTTCAAACTCATCTGGAAACAGAGCCGCCGTTTCTGCATCCATGCCTGCGGGTTGTCGTCCGTCCATCTTGGCGCGAACGGGGTCGAAGTCGATAAACCAGGATTTGAAGATGGCACGGGCGATCGCCTCCAGCGTCCGGTTCATCTGCTGGTTCAGTTCGATTTTGTCGTCGAGGGTGCCGAGAATGTGGGCGATCGCTTTTTGCTCGTCTAGTGGGGGAAGGGGGACTTTAACTTGTTTAAGTTCTTTAAGATTAATTACATTTTGAACAGAGCCACGGATTTGGCTTTGTAGAGAATTTTGTCCTTCAGGAGACAGTAAAAAATATCTGACGAATCTTGTATCAATTCCAGGTTTTAACCGAACCAGAGCTATTTGACGATAAATATTTGCGCCTTTAAGAGAATTTGGCACTATTGCTATTTGACCAATTGTTCCAACCAAAGAAATCAAAATCTCTCCCCCCTGTAAAATTGTTCGCTTATATTGTTGTGAAACAATAGGAGAAATTTTCCTCAACTTTTCAACTTGAATAGAATGTCCTGTAATGTCGCCGCCTCGGATAAATGAGACACCACTTGGATCATCCATTCCAGGCTTGACCACTCCATATGTAATGGTACTCTCCGTTAAATCTTGGAGATTAGAGTATGTCCAAGACGAATTATTCATATCTAAGTTTCCTTAAATTAACTTTTATTAATTGTTCTAATCGCCCCCACTCCTTAAAATCGTCGTCTAACTTCTTCGTCAACCACTGCATTTACTCACGCCTCCAACTCACTGACTAACAACATCTTTAACTCAGCTATGCGCTTTAGTTGAGCATCATTCGTCAAAAATGCCTGACAACCAGCATCTAATGCCGTCGCAATCAGAAAAGCACCTGGTAATTGCAGACGATACCTTGCCCGAATATCAGCAGCAATTCTAGCAATCTCTGACGTGATAACGCTTAAACAATCTTCATGGCCCCTCAAAAAGTCGTTTCTCCCGTTCATCCCACTCCCTCCGTAACTGATTGACCCACACCTGAGCATCCTGCCCATTTAACAAATTGGGAGCAATGCCACGCAGTTCTTGCCAGCTTCGTTTAGGGTTGTGTTGGGTTAACGTCCGCCGCTTCACTTGTTCTGTGGCGTGGCTAATCACCTCCAACTGTTCTTCGATTGTAAGCTGCTCAATTTCCTGCAACACCTGCTCTAGCAACGGACTCATAACCCTAACCTCCTCAAAATTTCCCGAATCACTGCTTCTAGTTTCCTACTTTCCTCAAACGGTGCATCCAACTGCTTTATCAATTCTTTCCTTTTTTTATCATTGATGAATAATGAGAGTATTTCGGCTAATTTCAATATAACTGTGCCGTTCCCAAAGCTCTATAATTTGGCCTACATTTTGTTGAAATAAATTTTCTAGGTCATCATTTTTAATATTCCCCGTAGAAACCAGCAAAAGTTTATAAGGCTCAGTTTTGAGCAAAAAAGATTCTACAAAATCAGCATATTTCGTAATCAAAACCCTCTTTTCTTGCCTTGACACAGCATTCAGAGCAGAGTCAGGGGTAGCATTCTCATCGGGTAAATCTCTCGGGTGAATGGCATCATAACCGGCATTTTGAAGGAACCGAGCCAGCCGCAGGGGAAGTTGGGCATCGACTAGAAATTTCATAAGACCAGGGTATAAACCCGCTTAACTTGACTTAACCGGGCTGCAAATAGCAGCACCGATAAAATATCAGCTTCTTCCAAATCTTCATAATCGGCCAAAATCTCCCCATGAGTCATACCGGAACTCAGCAGTTCTAGCAAAAATTCCACTGGATAGCGCAACCCTCGGATACAGGGTTTGCCATGACAGATTTCTGGATTAATCGTGATTCGTTCTAACAAAGAATTATCCATAATAAATCGTTCCTCTACTGTTTTCTAGTGTATCAACACCGCTACATCCCGTCAATCAATTTTACACGCTCCGAAGCAGCCAACATTTCCACTTCTACCGTGCGGTGATAATCCTGCACACTGAGCGAGGTTCAGCGGCGATCGTCATAGCCCCTACCTCCAAAGATTTACTTAAACATTCAGCCGGAGCTTTTGGGGTTGAATCTCGGTGATGTTATTAAATCCCCCTTCATATTCCGCCACGACAGCTTGCGTTTCTCTATCAAACTGCAATAAAATATTAATTAAATGCCTAACATTCATTGGCTAATTAAACCTCTAATTGACTAATAACAATAATCTTTAATTCTGTTATCCGCCTTAGTTGCAGGTCGTTAGTCAAAAATGCCTCACAGCCAGCATCTAATGCCGTGGCAATTTGCAGCGAATCTGGTAATTGAAGATTGTATCTTGCCCGTAACTGATACATTTACGCGACATTTATCCGGCTATTGCCTGACAATGCGACGATAGA
>NZ_JARPLU010000380.1:0-1516 GCF_032349615.1 Limnospira sp. PMC 1279.21
TAATTATTACCAAAATGCTTGACATTATACCCAAGTACTGATAGACTCCAAATCGTTGTCGTAGGATGATGCTCCATAGCTGTTTAAGGGTGGACGTGAAGTACATAGCCTGTATATCTTGGTTTTAAAAAGGCGATTTGTACGTGACAATAGTCCTCTTTGAACAGAATGTTGGAGGCTTTGAGAGATACCTTCACCAATGGCATGATTGCCTCACTATTGATTGTATCATACTCAGAAGCTTCGGGCTATTGCCACATTCTTGACGGTTAAATCTGTCTGGATTCTGTATGACGGAGGATAACAGGACTTCCCTGGTAGCCTGGTCAACAGTAATACTAGCAACAATCTACCATCACAGCCTAGCTGGACGGTGGGGGTGTCAATATGAAAATTAAGAGGTAATTGACTCATGGCAGTTGAAAAAGTAAACTCATCTTCGAGCTTGGCTGAGGTTATTGATCGTATCCTAGATAAAGGGATTGTAATTGATGCCTGGGTTCGTGTTTCCTTAGTGGGCATAGAACTGTTATCGGTAGAAGCAAGGGTTGTGATTGCATCTGTGGAAACTTACCTCAAATATGCAGAAGCTGTGGGTCTAACGGCTCAAGCTGCTGTTCCTTCTGTATAAAGGGTTTCACAGTTAACTAGCGGTCGGACATCTGATTCTGTCTTCTGATTAAGTCCATCTAGCTACAGCCTGAATCTGAGTCGGAAAGCCAATGCCTGAGTTTCAGGGGGCTATATGATTCTCTAGGGAAAACCCTAAAGTAAGGCTGACAGGAAAGACTACAGAAAACCACAGAAAACCACAGATGTCCGATGCTTAACCACCAACTGGGGGGATATCCTTAAGTACTATGGCGTTACAGGATGATTGGCAACAAAGCCACCTAGAGCGTCGCCAGGTTTTGGCTGAAAGCCAAAAACAGATTTGGGCGACGATCGGTTTATGGCAACGAGAACGATACAGCCAGGCGATCACTCAAAAACAAGATCGACAGGCTTTTGTATCTCAATTAAAACAAGAAAATCAAGCCTTTTTGGCAGACGCTCATAATAACCATCGTCAGCAAGCAGAACAACTAGCTGAGGATTTAAAAGAGTTTGTGCGATCGCTTCAGAAAGAAACTGCTACCTTTCTGGAGGAGAGCGCCCAGTCCCGAGCCGAAAAAGCTGAGGAATTAGCGCAGGAGTTACGGGATTTTCGGGCGGAACTTCGAGATACGGTTGCTCAATGGCAACAGCAGTGGCAACAACAGGACCAGGAAAGAGCTGCCGGTCGCCGAAAACTCGCCCAGCAGGTATGGCAATAGTTCAATATGATCTGATCCGCACCATTATGGCTGAAAACTTGCTACAGCCAATCCAAGAGGCGAAAGCCGAACGCCTAGCAGGTATTCAGTCCATGTTTGAGGATATGGGTAAGTTTCGGATGCAATGACAAGAGTATCGTCGGGAACGGGAAAAGTCGGTTTGGGGTGGTGAAAGGGTGAAATCGACCCCAGCAACGCCT
>NZ_JARPLU010000381.1:0-1513 GCF_032349615.1 Limnospira sp. PMC 1279.21
CGGCTAGATTCCCTTTTGGCTAAGACTTTCAGCTTTTTTGTCCTGTACTGAGTTAAACAACATAAAACAGCACCTCAATCAGCCCTGATTAGTAAACTAAACCCGATTATTCGTGGATGGTCAAATTACTACTCAGGGGTCGTCTCAATGGAGACTTTCAGTAAGCTAGACAATATAATCTGGCAAATGTTGCGGGCATGGACAGTGTCAAGATGCGGAAAGGCAAATTATGAAAAACTAGGAAACTATTTCAGTAATGGAACGGTTAAACTTAGCAATGGGAATGAAAGACAGGAAGCTTGGTTGTTCAGGACCAAAAATGGGTTCCAGTTATGGAAACATAGTTGGACTCCAATTGTTAGACATACCTTGATACGCCCGGAAGCAACACCATATGACGGAAACTGGACTTACTGGGCAACCAGACGAGGTCAGGCAATTGAAACGCCAAGTAGGGTAGCAAAACTACTCAAGAAGCAAAAAGGCAGGTGTACCTGGTGTGGGCAATACTTTACCCCATCAGACCTAATTGAAGTAGACCACATTGTACCTCGAAGCCTCGGTGGAAAGGATGAATACAAAAATCTTCAGCTATTACATCGCCATTGTCACGATGATAAGACGGCACTAGATAACGCCAACGCTGTATCCCTAACAATGGAGCAATTAAACTAGGAGCCGTGTGAAGGGAAACTTTCATGCACGGTTCTGAATGGGAGGGGGTGAAGGTGACTTCACTCTCGACCCCTAATAAAACAAAGCAGGGAACTCAAAGTCAAAAACGCCAAACTGGAAATCTTAATGATTCCTTAACAATTGCGTTTAGAGTAAAGGCGGTAGCCACCCCCAGTTTTGGGAATCACAAACCCAGGATTGAAGCGGGGAACGGAAGGCGTGAAGTAGAACCTACTACCAGATGCGACCACTGCCAACCATCCATGATTAGGGAAACCGAATGTTCGGCTTGAACCATCGATAACACTAAGCAGCGAAATAGGTTGTGACGCTGCGCCCAAAAGGGCAAGGGGAAAAGTAGGGTAATCGCAACATCACCTACACAGACTTTTAAAGGTACCCCGGTGGATAGAACAAATCTAAAGTTGGAATGCCCATATAAACGGAACGTTTAAACCCCTCATAGGCTCTCTAATAAATATAGCACAAGACAGAACACTTAGGACGTATAATGGAGAGGACGAGATGACTAAGAAGACCAAAAATGCCAGCCCCCTATAGTTACGACCTCAGACAAAAAGTTATTGATGCCATTGAACTAGACGGTATGCCCAAAACAGAAGCCAGTCAAGTTTTCCATGTCAGCAGGAACACCATTAATCTCTGGCTGCAAAGAAAAGCACAGACCGGAGACTTCCTCCCTAAACCTCATCACCGACCTGGCAATAACCACAAAATTACCGACTGGCAGAAATTCAAGGCTTTTGCCCAAGAGCATGGCCACAAAACAGCAGCTCAAATGGCTGAACTTTGGGATGACGACATCTCTCCTCGCACG
>NZ_JARPLU010000382.1:0-1488 GCF_032349615.1 Limnospira sp. PMC 1279.21
AGTCATCTCGTCCTCTCCATTATACGTCCTAAGTGTTCTGTCTTGTGCTATATCTTATTAGGTTGACCTGGGTGGTTGTTCCTTTATTCGGATACATTTCTTTAACTAGCCTTTCCATACCATCCAGTGCGATGTTGGCTAGGAGTGGACTTATTACCCCTCCTTGGGGTGTCCCTGCTTCTGTATCCTCGAATACGCCGTTATCTAGCACACCCGCTTTGAGCCATTGTTTCAGGTCTCTCTTCAGGCTGCTTGGACAATTAATTTTTGACAGTAGATAATCATGGTTTATTCGGTCAAAACACTTCGTTATATCCGCGTCTAACACATAGTATTCATCTTTGTTAATACTCTGAAAAATTCGTGCTATTGCATCTTGGGCAGACCTACCCGGTCTAAACCCATAACTAGTGCCTTCAAATCTCGATTCCCATTCAGGTTCGAGAGCCGATTTAACCAAGGCTTGCCTCGCTCTATCTTGGATTGTGGGTATTCCCAGGGGGCGTTTTTCATCCCTTCCAGGTTTTGGAATCCACACCCGTCGCAGTGGTTTTGCTTTGAGATTTCCTTTGATGTTCTCAACAATTTCAAACCTTTGCCTTGGTGAGATTGCTCTCATTCCATCGACACCGGCTGTTTTCTTGCCTTGATTATCTTGGGTCACTCGCCGCACTGCTAAGAGTCGGGCATAATATGACTTCACCAGTAGACGTTGCAACCTTCGTGCCTTTGCGTCCTGTCCCGATTTAGCTGCTTGAAATATCCTCTTTTGGAGCTTGAAAACTTTTCTCTGAACTTTCGCCCAGGGAATAGCTTTCGATACAAACGCACGTCTTGATTGGTTTTGATTTCTCAAATCCTTTCTTTAAACTCGCTTTCGTCATAGTAACTCCTACTAGACTCTATTCTTTACAATCAAACCGTGACCCGTTAGCATATCCCTACCATTACAGTTGGGCGTTGGCTTCTGGTCACATCTCACCCCCTAATAGGCTTACGCTTACACTTATCACTACTAACTATCTCGACCAGATAATCAGAGCCTAAAAGGGGTTATAACGTTCCGTTTATATGGGCATTCCATCTTTAGACTTGTCCTATCCACCGGGGTACTTTTAAAGGTCTGTGTAGGTGATGATAGAATTACCCTACTTTTTCCCTTTCTCTTTTGAGTGCAGCGTATCAACCTGTTTCGCTACTAAATAATTACGATGGTTCAAGTCGGAGCATTCAGATTTCCTTAGTCATGGATGGTTGGCAGTGGTCGCGTCTGGCAGTAGGTTCTACTTTACGCCTTCCGTTCCCCGCTTCAATCCTGGGGTTGTGATTCCCAAAACTGGGGGTGGCTATCGCCGTTACTCTCGACGCAATTGTTAAGGAATCATTAAGATTTCCAATTTTGCGTTTTGACCCCGAGTTCCCTGCCTTGTTTTGGTAGGGGTCGAGAGGGAAGTCGCCTTCCCCCACTCCCATTCAAAACCGTGCTTG
>NZ_JARPLU010000383.1:0-1480 GCF_032349615.1 Limnospira sp. PMC 1279.21
TGACAATCTTTGTACAAATTCCTGATATTCTGGGGTAGCTATTCCTTCCTGTAACTTAGCTAAAACCTGCGCCATATTACCCGATAATAGCGCATTTACATCTAACCATAAACCTGGGAAAAATGTACTTTTCAGACAACCAGAATTATCTATCTGTTGTAGCTGATAGCGTCCTTCACAGAGTACATACCAGCGAAATTCTGACCCATCAACCAGCCAGACTAAATATTCCCTTACACCATTACGGCGATAGGCGTGTAGCTTATCGTGGAGGTCTTTTGAGGCGCTACTGGCTGCAATTTCTACAATCAATTCTGGCGGTCCTTCTATATAATCATCCTCACTAATGCGCGACTGTCCCCCCGCCGCCTCTTCGATACGCAATAAAGCATCTGGTTGCGGTTCATTATCCATGTCTAGGCGAACACTTGCGTTATCCGCCACTTGAGTCTCTGGTGTAGAAGCTGCATAAACTTGTAACCAAGTGATGATTTTGGCGTGAGGGTCGGCGTGTTGTCGGACCCTAACAGGGGATGTCATATAAACGACTCCTTCCACTAATTCAGCCTTTTTTATATCCGGTAGCAAACTATAGCGCCGCTCAAATTCTATCATCGATAAGCGATCGCCATTTTCCAAAGTTGGGAGAATTGTCTGAGAACCTGATGGAGTATAATTCATAACATCACCTAACCATTAAAGTTGTAAAAGTCTATTATTTATTATAGCTATCAGCGATCGCCTTTCCAGCCACTTCCGCCATTTTAGGGACTGACTGACAATCTTTGTACAAATTCCTGATATTCTGGGGTAGCTATTCCTTCCTGTAACTTAGCTAAAACCTGCGCCATATTACCCGATAATAGCGCATTTACATCTAACCATAAACCTGGGAAAAATGTACTTTTCAGACAACCAGAATTATCTATCTGTTGTAGCTGATAGCGTCCTTCACAGAGTACATACCAGCGAAATTCTGACCCATCAACCAGCCAGACTAAATATTCCCTTACACCATTACGGCGATAGGCGTGTAGCTTATCGTGGAGGTCTTTTGAGGCGCTACTGGCTGCAATTTCTACAATCAATTCTGGCGGTCCTTCTATATAATCATCCTCACTAATGCGCGACTGTCCCCCCGCCGCCTCTTCGATACGCAATAAAGCATCTGGTTGCGGTTCATTATCCATGTCTAGGCGAACACTTGCGTTATCCGCCACTTGAGTCTCTGGTGTAGAAGCTGCATAAACTTGTAACCAAGTGATGATTTTGGCGTGAGGGTCGGCGTGTTGTCGGACCCTAACAGGGGATGTCATATAAACGACTCCTTCCACTAATTCAGCCTTTTTTATATCCGGTAGCAAACTATAGCGCCGCTCAAATTCTATCATCGATAAGCGATCGCCATTTTCCAAAGTTGGGAGAATTGTCTGAGAACCTGATGGAGTATAATTCATAACATCACCTAACCATTAAAGTC
>NZ_JARPLU010000384.1:0-1456 GCF_032349615.1 Limnospira sp. PMC 1279.21
CAAGCACGGTTTTGAATGGGAGTGGGGGAAGGCGACTTCCCTCTCGACCCCTACCCAGTCTTTTTCAAAAAAAGCCAGTAATCGGACTTGAACCGATGACCGTCCGCTTACAAGGCGGATGCTCTACCACTGAGCTATACTGGCTTGGGGTAAAGCTGGAATGATGATTTCAACCACTCAACCGACCCACGTTTTCTTAGTATATCATAGTTTTCTAAATTTGTTCCAAATAATTTAATAAATCTGCCATTTCTTGAGGATTAGGCTGAAACTGAGGCATGGGAGGGGTTTTGCCACTAACGACCTGTTGAATAATACTAATTTGTGATTTTCGTTGGGAAATGTCCTCCAGGTTTGGACCGATTTGATGTTCGACTTGGCTAACATGACATCCCGCACAGTTCATCTCAAAAATAGCGTGTCCTCGGGTTGGGTCTCCGGTTAGTGACAACACTTTTTGAATGTAGGGATCGGAAATTTTCACGGAACTGACTCCCCAGACCCAGAGGAGAATAACCACCATCAGCCCTAGGGCAACCAAAGCCACTCGCTGGATGATCTCGGTTATATGAGTGTTGGCAATATGGTTATCCAAAGCTACACGAATACACGAATCTACAAAAAACTTTACTTGTTCACTGTACAGCTTAATACTTTCCTGGGTTGAGGGCAAGTGGCGATCGCTCAAGGTGGAATTTATCGGTGGAATCTGTCAGAGCTAAATTTAATCCAAGATTAATTCAACATTTACGGGCCATGCGGTATAATGTTTCGGAAGGTGCGAGACGTTTAGGAGACTAAACAAGGCTGTAATGCCTGAAATCACCTCCTAGTTGGGAATCCAATCCCTTGGTTGGATATAAGAAGCTCGTTTCTGACCATCCCCATAACTCTTTATATGTCCCGACGCTTGGAGAAATCTAAGCAAGGCAGGGAACTCAAGGTCATAAACAAACTGAGAAATCAGGGAGTAGAGAGTGCGAAATGTTGAGGAGACCAAATAAGGCTGTGATCCCTGAAATCACCTCCTAGTTGGGAAGCCAGCCCCGAGTCTGGATAAGAGGTCGGAGCCTCGAACCATTCCCCATAACTGTTTATACGTCCCAACGTTTGGATTGAACCCCCAAACAAGGCAGGGAACTCAAGGTCATCAAACAAACTGTTTTGATGGGGAAGTTATGACCCCATGATAACAATGAGTAGAGAGTGCGAAATCTTTAGGAGACCAAATAAGGCTGTTATGCCTGAAATCACCTCCTAGTGGGGAAGCCAGCCCCGAGTCTGGATAAGAGGTCGGAGCCTCGAACCATTCCCCATAACTGTTTATACGTCCCAACGTTTGGATTGAACCCCCAAACAAGGCAGGGAACTCAAGGTCATCAAACAAACTGTTTTGATGGGGAAGTTATAGCATTAGTCAAGGTGGTTAGGACGCAGCTTTGAGAACGGAATCCAT
>NZ_JARPLU010000385.1:0-1439 GCF_032349615.1 Limnospira sp. PMC 1279.21
TCCACACCAGGAGCCGTATGAAGGGAAACTTTCACGTATGGTTCTGAATGGGAGGAGATGGTGGTGACTCCATTCTCGACCCCTAACATATAGCCAAATGCTCTTACCGTGAACCATGAATACCTACTGTCACAAATTCATTGTCCAAGCAGCCTGAAAAGAGACTTGAAACAATGGCTCAAAGCGGGTGTGCTAGATAACGGTGTATTCGAGGATACAGAAACAGGGACACCTCAAGGAGGAGCGATAAGTCCACTATTGGCCAACATCGCCCTGGATGGAATGGAAAGAATAGTAAAAGAAATGTATCCTAATAAAGGGACGACCACCCAGGTAAACCTAATAAGATATGCCGATGATTTTGTGGTCATATCCAAAGACCTAGAAATCATTGAACAGTGCAAAACTGCTATTTCCGAATGGTTAAAACCTGTAGGACTAAAAATTAAACCCGAAAAGACTCGAATATGCCATACACTCAATCCCATTGAGTACGAAGGTAAAACAGAGGAACCCGGCTTTGATTTTCTAGGATTCAACATCAGGCAATACCCTATAGGAAAATATCAATCCGGGAAAACAGGTGGAGCGGCGAGCCGATTAATCGGACACAAAACCCACATTAAACCCAGCAATAAGGCAGTTAAAGCTCACACAGAAGTGATTAAAGGTGTAATCAGGAAGCATAAAACAGCACCTCAATCAGCCCTGATAAGCAGACTCAACCCAATAATACGAGGTTGGTCAAACTACTATTCAGGGGTAGTTTCAACAGAAGCCTTCAATAAACTAGACCATATAGTCTGGGAAATGTTAAGAGCATGGAAAGTTTGAAGATGCGGAAGGGCAAACCTACATGAAAAGCTAAGAAACTATTTCAGTCACGGAACGGTTAAACTTAGCAATAGGAAAGAAAGGTATGAAACTTGGTTATTCAAGACCAAGGATGGATTTCAGTTATGGAAACACAATTGGACTCCGATTGTCAGACACACCCTAATACGCCCAGACGCAACACTTGATGACGGAAACTGGACTTACTGGGCAACCCGAAAAGGACAAGCAATTGACACACCAAATAGGGTAGCAAAACTACTCAAAAAGCAAAAAGGCAAGTGTACCTGGTGCGGGCAATACTTTACCCCATCAGACTTAGTTGAAGTAGACCACATTGTACCTAGAAGCCACGGTGGAAAGGATGAATACAAAAATCTTCAACTGCTACACCGCCACACCCGCGACAATAAGACGGCATTAGATGACGCAAAGCTGTGTTCTTAACAAAAGAAGCAATCAAACTAGGAGCCGTGTGAAGGGAAAACTTTCATGCACGGTTCTGAATGGGAGGGGTAGACCGTGAGGTCTATCTCGACCCCTAATTGAACTATAGCATTAGTCAAGGTGGTTAGGACGCAGCTTTGAGAACGGAATCCATGGCT
>NZ_JARPLU010000386.1:0-1430 GCF_032349615.1 Limnospira sp. PMC 1279.21
TAAGCTGACTGTTGGGAAGCATGGCTGACCGTGGAACCCGCCCCTACAGTCGCACCGCTAAGAGTCGGGCGTAATATGATTTCACCAATAGACGTTGCCACCTTCTTACCTTTGCATCCTGTCCCGATTTAGCTGCTTGAAATATACTCTTTTGGAGCTTAAAGACTTTCCGATGAACCTTAGTCCATGGGATTTCCTTCCATGCGTTGTTCGTAGTCTTGGTTGGTTTGGACTTGCCAAATCCTCTCTTTGAACTCGCTATCGCCATGTGTACTGCTCTATAAAACTTAAACAAAACCGGACATAGCCGGATATTGATGTTTATTTCTGGCTTCGTCCGGGACTGTCGGCAGCACCCCGTCCACAAGTGTAATCGTCGGAACCAGGCGATTTTTCTAAATTTATACTGGCGTTCAAATCTCTATCAATCTTCAGGCCACAGTTTGGACATTCAAAAGTCCGACGGACTAGGGGCATTTTTTGACGATAACCGCAATTAGAACAAAGTTGACTGGATGGATAAAATCTATCGGCAATAATCAACTTTGAACCATAACGTTCTGCCTTGTAACCTAGTTGCCGACGGAACTCATAAAATGAAGCATCAGCGATAGAACCCGCCAAACCATGATTTTTCAGCATACCTGACACATTCAAATCTTCAATGACGACTTGGCTGTGGTTCTTAGCCAAGAAAGTAGTGATTTTATGAATCGTGTCCCGCCGAATGTTTGCTACTCTTTGATGTAGCTTTTGAACTTTTAAGAGACATTTGGCCCAATTTTTCGAGCCTTTGACTTTGCGACTTAAATGACGTTGTAATCGAGCTAGTTTTTGGGTGGCTGCTTTATAAGCCTTGGGATTAGAGAATTGGGTCCCATCGGAGCAAGTCGCCAAATTGTTAATTCCTAGGTCTACCCCGATTCTCTCTCGATATTTAGGTGTGATTTCTGGTGTGATTTCTACGAAAAAGCTCATATACCAGTCACCTGCTTGGCGCGTTATAGTGACTTTCTTAACCCAACTTTCGGGTAGAGCCTCAAATGTAGAAACCCAGCCCACAAAAGGCAGCTTATGGCGAGTTCCTGACAGATTGAATGGCTTTCCGGAATTGTCAAGCGTAAAACTATCATGGTGGCCTTTCTTCTTAAATTTAGGATAACTGCTTATTCCCTTGAAGAAGCGCTTAAAGGCATCCCCTAGATTAATGAAGGCATATTGATCAACTTTAGAAGACAATTCGGACATCCAAGGATATTGAGGTTTCACATAATTAGTAAAAACCTTTTTAATGGAGTTGATATTAGGCTTGAGTCCCTCTTCATAAGCTGACCTCCATAAGTGTAATCCCCAATTAAACACGAACCGAGCATAACCCGCGTGTTTGGCCATCAAGGTGGCTTGACGGTCATTGAGTTTTAGTTTGGTTC
>NZ_JARPLU010000387.1:0-1415 GCF_032349615.1 Limnospira sp. PMC 1279.21
AGTCTTGACTATTGATGCCAGCTTCATCGAGGTAAACCAACTCTTCCGGCTCCATCTTTTCAATATGAGCAATAAACTCCTCTCGCTGTTGCTCATCACGTTCTTGGTAGCCGTAAGTTTTTTTTCTGGTGAAGCCAATTTTCTTCAAGGCTCTGGATATGGTGCGAGGAGAGATGTCGTCATCCCAAAGTTGAGCCATTTGAGCGGAGGTTTTGTGGCCATGCTCTTGGGCAAAAGCCTTGAATTTGTGCCAGTCGGTAATTTGGTGGCTATGACCAGGTGGGCGATTAGGTTTAGGGAGGAAGTCGCCGGTGTGTTCTTTTCTTTGCAGCCAGAGATTGATGGTGTTCCTGCTGACATGGAAAACTTGACTGGCTTCGGTTTTGGGTATACCGTCTAGTTCAATTGCATTAATAACTTTTTGTCTAAGGTCGTAACTGTAGGGGGCTGGCATTTTGGGTCTTCTGTAGATATCCTTGCCATTATACGTCCTAACTTTTCTGTCTTGTGCTATATGTGCAGGTAGTCGTATGAGCCCCCTACTTTTCCCCTTGCCCTTTTGGGCGCAGCGTGTCAACCTATTTCGCTGCTAATGTATTACCATGGTTCAAGTCGGACATTCAGTTTCCTTAATCATAGATGGTTGGCAGTGGTCGAGTAGGAGGTAGGTTCCTCCACACGCCTTCCGTTCCCCGCTTCAATCCTGGGGTTATGATTCCCCAAACTGGGGGTGGCTATCGCCGTTACCCTCTGCTCTGTGATTTCTCAGTTCGCTTAGGACCTTGGGTTCCCTGCCTTGCTTAGTTCCCTAAGCGTCGGGACATATAAACAGTTATGAGGATGGTCAGGAGTGCGATCCTTATATCCAAATTCGGGGCTGTAATCCTCACCGGGTAGTGATTTAGGGCATTTCAGCCCTATTTCATACCCGAACGTCTCGCACCATGTGCTTACATTTTTCACTACTGCCTTGTGAATAGCATTACTCACTTGTTTATAGGCAGACCATTAGAGGGGTTACAACGTTCCGTTTATACGGGCATTCCATCTTGAGATTTGTCCTGTCCACCGGGGTACTTTAAAGGTCTGTGCAGGTAGGTAAAGAAGCCTCCTACTTTTCCCCTTGTTCTTTTGAACGTAGCGTGTCAACCTATTTCGCTACTACAGAGTTACGATGGTTCAAGCCAGACATTCGGTTTCCCTAATCATGGATGGTTGGCAGTGGTCGCGTCTTGGTAGTAGGTTCTACCTCACGCCTTCCGTTCCCCGCTTCAATCTGACGGGTTATGATTCCTCAAACTGGGGGTGGCTATCGCCGTTACTCTCTACTCATTGTTATCATGGGGTCATAACTTCCCAATCAAAACAGTTTGTTTGATGACCTTGAGTTCCCTGCCTTGTTTGGGGGTTCAATA
>NZ_JARPLU010000388.1:0-1405 GCF_032349615.1 Limnospira sp. PMC 1279.21
TGCTTAGATTTCTCCAAGCGTCGGGACATATAAACAGTTATGGGATGGTCAGGGAAGCGACTCCCTATATTCCACCAAGGGGTGGAAGTCCCACCGGGCAGTTATTTCGGGTATTGCCACCCTATGCGCGTGCCTGAACGTTTCGCACCTCCATTGTTAAAGATACAGCATTGACGTTATCTAACGCCGTTTTATCATCATGACAGTGGCGGTGTAATAGCTGAAGGTTGTTGTATTCATCCTTTCCACCGAGGTTTCGAGGTACAATGTGGTCTACTTCAACTAAGTCATATGGGGTCAAATATTGCCCGCACCAGGTACACTTGCCTTTTTGCTTTTTGAGTAGTTTTGCTACCCTATTTGGCGTTCCGATTGCTTGTCCTTTTCTGTTTGACCAGTAAGTCCAATTTCCGTCGTATGGTGTTGCTTCAGGTTTGATCAGGGTGTGTCTGACAATTGGAGTCCAGTTATGTTTCCATAACTGAAGTCCATCTTTAGTTCTAAATAACCAGGTTTCATGTCTTTCTTTCCCATTACTGAGTATGACCGTTCCCGGTCTCAAATAATTCCTCAGTTTTTCGATGTTTGCCTTTCCGCATCTTGATACTTTCCATGCCCTTAACATTTGCCAAATTATGTCATCTAGCTTGCTGAATGTCTCGGATGAAACTACTCCTGAGTAGTAATTTTCCCACCCCCGAATAATCGGGTTTAGCCTGCTAATCAGGGCAGACTGGGGTGCGGTCTTATGCTGTTTTATCACACCCTTAATCACTTCTGTATGGGCTTGAACTGCTTTCTTACTGGGTTTTATGTGGGTTTTGTGACCGATTAATCGGCTCGCTGTCCCACCTGTTTTTCCCGATTTATATTTTCCTACAGGGTATTGCCTGATATTAAATCCTAATAAATCAAAACCTGCTTCTTCTGTTCTGCCCTCGTATTGTATGGGGTTAAGTGTATGACACACTCTAGTCTTTTCAGGTTTAATTTCCAATCCTACAGGTTTTAACCATTCAAAAATAGCATTTTTACACGGTTCAATGATATCGAGTGAAGGTGATATTACTACGAAATCATCGGCGTATCTTACTAACGAGGCTTGCACTCTATTAGCTTTCTTGGGATACATTGTTTCAATTAACCTAACCATTCCCAACAGTGCAATGTTGGCGAGTATTGGACTTATAGCAAAAGACAGAGTAGTTAGGACGTATAATAGCAAGGATATCTACAGAAGACCCAAAAGGCCAGCCCCCTACAGTTACGACCTTAGACAAAAAGTTATCAATGCAATTGAACTATACGGTATGTCCAAAACCAAAGCCAGTCAATTTTTCCATCTCAGCCGGAACACTATCAATCTCTGGCTCCAAAGAAAAGAACACACCGGAGACTTCCTCCC
>NZ_JARPLU010000389.1:0-1395 GCF_032349615.1 Limnospira sp. PMC 1279.21
GCAAACGTTACGAGCAATCAGAACAGACGCAACAATGTCTAACCATATTTTCGTTTTAGATACCAACCGCAAGCCCCTGACACCGTGCAAGCCAGGGGTGGCACGATCACTGCTCAAAGCCGGGAAAGCATCGGTATTTCGACGCTACCCATTCACCATTATTCTAAACAAGGAGGTTGACGCTAATCCTGAACCCCTCGAACTCAAATTAGACCCAGGCTCTAAAGTCACTGGAATTGCCTTGAAGCAAGGGAATCATATTATCTTTGCTGCCGAGTTGCAGCACCGAGGACAGCAGATTAAAGAAGCATTGCTCTCTCGTCGTCAACTCCGACGTTCTCGACGAAACCGCAAGACCCGATATCGACCAGCTCGGTTCTTGAATCGGACTCGTCCCGAAGGTTGGTTAGCTCCCAGCTGGCAGCATCGAGTAGATACTCTAATGACCTGGGTTCACCGATTTCGTAGACTTGCCCCAGTTGGCCGCATTACCCAAGAGCTAGTACGGTTCGACCTGCAATTGATGGAAAACCCTGAGATATCAGGTGTTGAGTATCAGCAGGGAGAATTACAAGGCTATGAAGTCAGGGAATACCTGTTGGACAAGTGGGGCAGAACCTGTGCTTACTGTGGGGCTCAAAATGTACCACTTGAAGTTGAGCAGATCCAGCCTCGGTCTAAGGGTGGCTCTGACCGGGTTTCTAACCTGACGATGGCTTGCCACTCATGCAATCAAGCCAAAGGCAATGGGGACATTCGGGATTTTTTATCGGGCCAGCCTGATGTCCTGAGTCGTCTTCTCAGGCAGGCCAAATCACCCCTTAAAGATGCGGCTGCCGTTAACTCGACCCGATGGGCCTTGTTCAAGGCTCTGAAAGCAACAGGACTCCCAGTTACCACAGGAACGGGCGGACAAACGAAGTTCAATCGACTGAGGCTCAACCTACCTAAAGCTCACTGGCTTGATGCTGCCTGTGTTGGACCAGTCGAATCACTCGAAGTTCTGACTTCAAAACCGTTGCTGATTTTAGCAAAGGGGCATGGAACCCGTCAGATGTGCGGGACGAATAAGTACGGATTCCCGAATCGTCACCGCTCCAGGAGGCAAATTCATAAAGGCTTTCAGACTGGCGACATGGTGACGGCACTGGTCACAGCGGGGAAGAAAATTGGCTCATATCTAGGACGGGTTCTCTGCCGTGCGTCTGGTAGTTTTGATATTACCACCGCTTCGGTACGGGTGGCAGGCATCAGCCACAAATACTGCCAACCCATTCACAGGAAGGATGGTTACGCCTATGCTTGAAAGATTGACGGGGACTAAAGTCCCCCTGTCGCGTTTCCTCCCCGGTCTAAAGACACGGGGCTTCCACGCTCCCAAGAGGTTTACGTGAG
>NZ_JARPLU010000039.1:0-5524 GCF_032349615.1 Limnospira sp. PMC 1279.21
GGTGGATATTTGACCCTCAGCCTTAGCAATTTGTATCTCTTGGAGTAGATCCCCTAATAAGGGACTGGGAGAGAGTCCCAATTTTGCCATTAAGAGTTTCCCGCTAATGACGGGTTGGGGGTGAGCGATCGCATCATCGGGATTCAGATAATGGTTAATTAGGGTAGTAAACTCCTGTAGTGATGCTCCGGCGGCTATGGACAGGACTACTAAGGCGGGGAAAAATTCCCCCACATTAGCAAATAGAAAATATTGTTGGCGTATGGATAGATCGGCTATGGGGGTGGGTTGTAGTTGCTGAAAGGTTCCTAGTAAAGCCAGAACTCCCCGGATCTCAACTCGGCTATATTTGAGGGTAATTAACTCGGCTTCGGCTTGGTCCCGATCCTCGCTGGTCATGGTGGCTAATTTGGCGATCGCGAGTTGGGACATTTTAATGGTTTCCCGCACCGACTCCCTCAAGGGTTTGGCTAATGGTGGATAGGTTTGTGAGACGGCGGCGGCGACGTGATCAAGATTTTTGAGGCGATCGCATCTATCTCCCAAACTGCTAAACCAGGGGGAGATCAGACCGATTTTCCAGGCTTCAATTAATTTCGGCACTCCCAAGGGGGTATTGAGTAAATATCCTAACTCAGTGCGGATACGTTCTGCTGCTACCCGTGGTAATAAACTGGCTAAATCGGCGATCGTCTGTTTAGTTTCCGGTTCAATCACAAAGCCTAACTGCGCCGCCTGTCGATATCCCCGCAGCAACCGCAGGGGATCATCAGCTAAGTTTTCCCGACTGATCATGCGCATCAGACCCTGTTTTAAGTCTTGTTGTCCCTGATAGGGGTCGAAAAAAGTTTTGGTTATGGGATGATAGGCGATCGTATTAATTGTAAAATCCCGCCGCCCTAGATCTACCTCTAAACTTCCTCCCTCAGCTTGAGCAAAATCTACTGTTACCCCTGGGAATACTACCCTAGCAATTTGTCGCTCCGCATCTAACAACACAAATCCGGCTTGATAATGGGAGGCGATGGTTTTGGCTGTGTTTACTGCTTCCGACAACACCACAAAATCTAAATCCAAATCACCCACGGCGCGACTCAATAAGGCATCCCGCACCGCACCCCCGACTAAATAAGCTGATTCGGGTAGATTTTCTAAACCAAACGGCCAGTTTTCGGGAGATAATGGGGATGTAATAGCAGCAGACATATAGCAAGCAATACCTATCTATAGAAGAATCCGCGATCGCAAATAGTCAATCAAATTACCAAAGTCCACCCAGTTCAAGTGTTCAGATAACGATAACTTTCCCAGGTAACTTTCTTGATGTTGCCGAAAGGGACTATTTTTGACAAAGCTCAGGATTTGGGTTAATACTATACAATACCATGAGACCAAAAATATTTTGAGGGAAAATGGATCAAGCTATACCGCCAGAATTAGAATTCAGTAATCCTCTTGGTTGTCTCCCATGTCCTGATAGTCCGCTGTCTCTGGATTCTGCTTTTTATGTGGAGCGTCCCCCCATCGAAATTATAGCCTATCAGCAAATAACCCAACCTGGTAGTGTTATGCGAATTAAAGCACCCCGAAAAATGGGCAAAAGTTCGTTAATGCTAAGGTTGATTAACCACGCCAACAGTTTAGGATATAGTACCGTCTTAATTGACTTTCAGCAAGCGGATTTAGGGATTTTTGAAAGTTCGACCAAATTTTTTCGTTGGTTATGTAGTAATGTCACCAGACAGTTAGGAATAGCCTATAATATTAATGATTATTGGGATGAAGACATCGGCGACAAAGTGAGCTGCACGATGTATTTTGAAGAATACTTAATTCCCCAAATTAACCGACCTTTTTTATTGGTTTTTAATGAGGTTAATTTGCTGTTTGAGTATCCCCAAATCTTCATGAACTTTCTGCCATTATTGCGATTTTGGCATGAGAAATCTGCACAGTCAACAATTTGGCAGAAATTGCGCCTGGTTTTGGTTCATTCCACAGAAGTTTATGTTTCTTTAGGGATTAATCAATCTCCCTTTAATGTAGGTGTATTGATTGATTTACCTGAGTTTACGCATCAGCAAGTGGGAGAACTAGCCGACAAATACCAACTCACTTTAACCGAAAATCAGTTACACAAATTAACCTGCTTGGTCGGTGGACATCCCTATTTAATTCATCTAGCTTTTCATTATTTATATGAGCATCAAACAAAATTTGATGATTTTTTTCATCGAGCTTCTACCGATGCAGGTATTTATAAAAATTATCTGAAAAAAATCTGGATATTAATTCAAAAAAAGCCAGAATTAGTGGAAATGATTCAGCAGTTAATCACCGCCAAAACAGCCTTAAAAATTGAGCCAATATCAGCCTATTACTTAGAGAGTATAGGGATAATTAAAAGCCTAGGAAATAATTATATTTTGGCTGGTGATTTGTATCGTGTTTACTTTAGCTATAAACCGATATCCCCCCAAGTGCCTAGTTCTATTTATATAGAACAATTGGAACGTGATAACCAATATTTATCAAATTTAGTTTATGTTGATGAACTCACTAAGGTGGCTAATCGCTCACAATTCCAGAAGGCTTTTAAAATGGAATGGGAATGTATGGCTATCAAACATAATCCCCTGGCATTAATTGTCTGCGATATAGATTACTTTAAACTATATAACGATACTTTTGGTCATCTAGCCGGAGACGTATGTTTACAAAAAATAGCCCAAGCTATTCAACAGAATTTACAACGTCCCAATGATTTATTAGCTAGATATGGTGGAGAAGAGTTTGTGGTGCTTCTACCCCAAACTGATGGGAAGGGAGCCATGTTTGTGGCGGCAAAAATTTGCCTCGCGGTCAAAGAATTAGCTATAGCTTCTGGAGTGCCTAAATCTGTAGATTCTCAGCATCCGGTAGTAACGATAAGTATAGGAATTGCCAGCATAATTCCTAGCAGTGATTATCATCCAGAGACCCTGTTTATGGCAGCAGATCAAGCACTGTATGAATCCAAAAAAGCTGGACGCGATCGCTATACTATGAGTTCAGAATTTAACTTTAAATACTAACCCCATCCCCATGAAATTCCCAGAAATTGGCATCAGGTTCGAGATCGGGTAAAATTGTACTGAGGGGGGTTAAGCCAGTATCATCCCCCAGTCTGAGTCAGAAACAGCCGTAACAGTCATCTGTGGACGCCAAAGTGCCTGAGATAGTGCCTAGACCAGGATAACAGTAGGCGAGACTAATAGCACCATCAGCAAGAATCGATTAATATAAGCTAAATTAGCAGAAAGGGAAATCAAGTAGTCAATCCTTTTGAAAATATACAGAGGGTTTTGAATATGTGTATTTGTGTTAACTGTTACTATGTCGATCGCTGTATCACCTACCACGCCGTAGAAACACAGCATCAGGAACGCCATGTTAGCGACAATCCCACCTTTGACCCCGTTGAACCCAGCATCAACGTTAATATCCGCACCACAGAAGATAGCATCGAGATGGAATGGGATGTAGTTGGCTGTGAAAGTTTTAAACAAGAAACCGGAAAATGGTCAAAATTGCGACCGGGAGAGCCCATCCCCACCTAATCACCAGCGGACAGCCATTAACCATTGGGGGTCAATAGTCACCCCCATCTTTAATTTTTTTTAACATCCTCAGATTATGAGTTACTGTTTTAATCCCCACTGTCCAAATCCCCAAAACCCAGGTGAGGGGGAGTCGTGCCAACACTGTGGCGCTGCTGTCAAACTATCGGCCCCAATTGGGGGGTCAGCCAATAGCTGTTATGCTGCGCTGGAACTCCTGGGACAAGGGGGATTCGGTCGCACATTTTTAGCGGTTGATCAACTGACACCCAGCCATCCACAGGTCGCGATTAAACAGTTTTTTCCCCAGGGAAATAATGCCAAGCGATCGGCGGATTTATTTCGTCAGGAAGCCCAGCAACTGGAGATTTTAGGGGAACATTCCCAAATCCCTAACCGGGTGGCTTATTTTGAGTCGGAACCCTATCAATATTTGGTTCAGGAGTTTATAGAGGGTCATAACCTGGCTCAAGAATTGATGCTCAAGGGTCCGTTTACGGAAAATAAAATTTATCAGGTTCTGGATGAATTATTGCCTGTGTTACAGTTTATTCACAGCCATAAGGTGATTCATCGAGATATTAAACCGGAAAATATTATCCGTCGTCGCTGTAGCAGTAAAGGCTCAGAAAATAGCTTGGTTTTGGTGGATTTTGGGGCGGCTAAATTGGTGACAGGGGGGCTATTACCAAAGACGGGGACTCTGATTGGTTCCGCTGCTTATACGGCTCCTGAACAGTTGATGGGAAAGGCTGTATTTGCTAGTGATATTTATAGTTTGGGGGTGACTTGTATTCATTTGTTGACGGGTGTTACCCCTTTTGATTTGTTTGATAGTCATGAGGGAAATTGGGGCTGGCGTAGTTATTTAAAAAGTCCTGTTAGTGACGAATTAGCTGATATTTTAGATAGAATGTTGGCCGGGGCAACAAGCAAGCGTTTTCATTCGGCGGCGGCGTTACTGCTGAAATTGCACCCCACTCCTAAATATATTGAGGCTATGCCGGGTTTAACGCCGGAACCGGAAACTGGTTTTGTGGCGATCGCCACTAATCCAACCACTATTAAACAGCCAATAAAGCCTAGTACACTCCCCCAGGAAGAACCACAAATCACTGAGGTTCTGCAAAAGGCTCTACAATCCTATCAAGTTAAGGTGCAAGTTAATCGGATTAGTAAGTCTAAGTTAACTATTGTCATTAATCGTGCCGACAAACAACAGGTGGATTATCCCCAAATAGCTAAGGCGATCGCCACTGAATTAACTCAATTAAACCTCAAGAATATTGTCCGGGTTAAGTTATTAGGCAGAGTCCAAAATCGTGGGGTTCCTGAATGGCAAATAGTGCTTAAATTAGACCCAAAAGCCAGACGCAAAAATCAGCGCCTGCGGTTTAAGCAGTATTGCCATAAGTTAATTAGCAGTGAAAATTGGCGAAAAAGAATCCAAAGCAAACAGTTCTGGATGGACACATTAACTATGGCTATGGTTGCCTATATTTTTAGCAACAACTTTATAGTGTTTACACCATTTTTATCACTGCTAATTGCTCCAATATTTATCATGTTTAAAAACTGGATAAAACCATATCATGAGGTTGACGAAAAGCAAGTTTTTGCCATGGTTGTCGGGTTATTCTTGGTGCTAGAGTTCCTGCAATTCAGATGGGTTCGTAACGACCTTTTTGGTATCATTATCGCTGGGATGTTTCTATCTATACCACTGTTTTCAAACCGGAATAATTAATAATTAATAATTAATAATTAATAATTAATCCTGCCCCGTTGATTAATTTCTGGAAAGGCAATGGGCAATGGGCGATCGCCTCGCCCATCACTTGGACGCGCGTCCCTAATTGCTAGAGGACAAAATAATTAATAATTAATAATTAATAATTAATAATTAATCCTGCCCCGTTGATTAA
>NZ_JARPLU010000039.1:5534-10254 GCF_032349615.1 Limnospira sp. PMC 1279.21
GCGATCGCCTCGCCCATCACTTGGACGCGCGTCCCTAATTGCTAGAGGACAAAATTTGCTGAATTTCCTCTAATGGTAAACCCAAAATTTGGGCGATCGCTTCCGCACTATTTCCTAAATTAGCCAAACGCAGAACAATATTTATCCTTTCCCGTTGCAGACCTTCTTGCAGCCCTTGTTGGAGACCGTCAGCAAATGCTTCTTGATAGAATCGGGTTTGTTTTAAATCGGTGAGTCCTAACATTTGGGCAATCTCCTCGCGACTTATTTGGGGCAGTTTGTAAACAACAATGGTTTCGATGATGTCAATGATATCCCGTTGAATTGATTCTGGGGGAAGGGTTTGTTCGGCTTGTTCGATCAGGTTTATGGCTGATGCGATCGCATCGGATTCTGATTCGAGTACCAGTTTGATTATACCAACTCCCAAACGGTTTTGGGCTTCTAACTCGTCGATATAAACACGAGTTACCCTGCCTGAGTTCAGGAGTTCCCGGAATTGGTGGGGCTGTTCCCGTTCAATGCTCCGGTTGGGATAGATAACCACCACTTGCCACGGGTGGGGCGGTTGGTATTGTCGCAAGTACAGGAACAGTTCCGCGAAAATGCGATAATATAAGTCCTCGTCCGGTTGGAATTGCACCTCGGCTAGGTAGAAGGGCCGATCGCCTTCTGGGGTCGTTGGCAGAAATACTCCGTCGAGGCGGAAGGCTAGTTGCTTCACTTCCACAGAGGTGAATTGATAGCGATCGCTTTCTTCCGGTGGACGGTTCAGCAGCTCAAAAAAACTGCGGGGGTACTGTTGGAAAATTCGGTAGAATATACTATCTGTTTTCACAGGGGATAATCCCTCGATAATTGGCGTTCCACTGCCTTGATTTGCCCTAGTCTCCTTGGCAGTTGGGCTTTGATTATAGCCTACTCCTTAACCTGGCAGCACCTCTCATAAATGCCTATTTCAGTGCGATCGCTCTATCACCCGTGGCGACCTTCAGGACAGCTACCCATAAGACAATCATCATGTTTTCTCTGTGATTGTATGTATAAGGTGTCAGGCTCCGACTGCTAACACCTTGCCCCTTTACCCTCAGCATCAGCAGCCGATATCTACCTTAAAAAGAACCGCCATCACCTATCAGAATTAATGGCGACCAATAAAAGGGATGTATGCCTTCTTGGGCGAAGGTTAATTTCGCCTGCCGTAAGGCTTCGGCTTTCGTCATTCCCTGCTTGACATTATCATAAAATTCTGTCATAATTAAGAGGGTTGTATTATCCTCCGCATTCCAGAGGCTGGCTATCACGGCATCGGCTCCCGCCCGTTCAAATAAGTAGGCGATCGCTGCCAATACGCCGCCCTCTGATTCGGTTTCCATCCCGGTTTGAAAACCACCACTTAAAACTACCAAGTTGATTTGGTTTAATCCTAACAATCCTATATCCGCAATATTGAAGGTTTCTCCATGGGCAAATAATATCTGATTTGCCCCTAAACCTAGCCCCGGACATCCGTTGGCTTGAAAGCAGATTGGGTTGGCTAAATGGAGGATATTAAACCGGGGAGAATCGTTCTGAAAACGGTCGCGGGTCGCTTCTTCCCTCACCCAATATTCCCCTGAGAAAATTTCCGTAACTTGGCGGGCTTCCTGTTCCGCACCGGGGGTATCAAAGGGGCTGGGTTGGGGGTTGCCAAAGGCTAAAACACGGGGGGATGAGGTGGTGTTGCTGCGTAATTGGCGACGGGCGGAAATCCTCGTCAGGTAGTGGATGGGGTACTTTTCAATTAGGTGTTGGTTCCTTTGATTATCATACAGAGTTTCAAAGGGGATATAACGCAGTTTTCCGGGGGCAATAATCGCGAGTTTTTCGGGAGAATGGGCGGCAATATCTGCCTCTATGGGACGAATTAGATAATCATACAGGAGTTCTTGATTTCTATCGAAATTTTCGGAGTTGTGGTTTTCGAGTTGGGCGCGATATTCGGTGAGGATGCCATCAAATTCGCTGGGGTTAATCGGGGTTTTTTTCACGATCGCTTTTTGGTCGCGGCTGACGATAAACAGGGCGATCGCATCGGGAACTTCGCTGATATTTGTTAACAAAATCGGTTGAATAACTAGGGTTCCGGGGGCGATATTTTCCCGGAGATTTTCCAGGTCTTGCGGGGTGGTTTCAAAGAGTTCCGCAACTTCGGGATATTGGCGGGCGATATCCTCGGCGATTTGGCTATTTCCGGCTTGTAATTCGTTGATTTGTTGGGATAGTTCCGGTGTCCAGTTGTTGTCAACTTCGGCGTAAAGTAATTTTAGGCGTTCATGGTTTTCATTCCATTGGTCAATCAGTTTCTGGGCGGGTGGATTAATAACTTGGGCATCGATAAGGTGGCTATAGTCCGCGAGGTCGAAGGTGGTGGCGAGGTGATGCCATTTAAAGGCTTGGTCGGGTCGGTTTTCGTCGATGAGAAGATCCACCAGAGCCACCGATATCGCTCGGTTATTTTGTAGGAATTGTTGGCGGTTTTCCTGTGCTAACCCGGCTCGTATTTCTAGGGTGATTTTTAGGGCTTTTTCCAAGTTGTCGATCGCTTTCTGGGGTTCACCAATATCACGGTAAACTAAACCGATATTATACAGGGTAGCCGCTTCCCTGGCGCGATCGCTCACTTCCCGCCTAATGGGTAATGCTTGCTGTAAGTATGTTAAGGCTTCCTGGGGTTTACCGATATCGCCGTAAACTGCACCGATATTATGGAGAGTAGTGGCTTCCGTAGCGCGATCGCTCACTTCCCGCCTAATGGGTAATGCTTGCTGGAAGTATATTAACCCTTCCTGGGGTAGACCGATATCGCGGTAAACTTCACCGATACTATTGAGGGTAGCCGCTTCCCCAGCGCGATCATTAACTTCTTGAAAAAGTCTCACAGCTTGATGATAGAAGTTTAAGGCTGCCTGGGGTTGACCGCTCCGATTATAGTTTAAACCTAGACCAAGATTGACGAATGCTTCCCCTTCTCGACTTGGGATACTTTGGGCAATAGCTAGGGCTTGTTTAAGTGTTTCTATGGCTTGTAAAGGTTGCCTTTGCTGAGTTTGCTGAAGTCCCAAATCAATCAGTTGTTGCAGTTGTGCCGCCTGAGTCTGGGAGGTTTGGGCATAACTGCGCTGTGTCAGAATTGGGAATATGGCGGGAGTCGCCACTAGCATTGTTACTCCCAATAGAGAACCAATCATTAATCTTTTCATTGCACCACCTACTATTAATGGGAAATCGATGTTGGGTTTCGCGGCGTTACACCCCACCGACGGGAAGTTAGTTGGGTTTCGCGGCGTTACACCCCACTATCATTTCAAGTTTCATCCAGAGATGAAATTATGGAATTATGGGCTAACCACTCGGCTAAAGATTGCTGAGTTTTCTGGTCAGTTGACAAGCGTTCCATTATAGTGACAACCTCTGTCTCTGGAACGTTAAGCAAATATCCATTGACCAATAAAAATGTTGCCATTACTGCAAAAGCAGTCCGTTTGTTTCCATCAATAAATGGATGATTTTTAGTCAAACTGTAGCCATAAGCAGCAGCCAGATCGAATAAGTTACATTGACTGTAAGCAAATAAATGTTGGGGTCTTGCTAAACTCGCAGAAAGCAAATTTTCATCCCTAATCCCCAAACAACCACCATGCTGCTGAATTTGATCTTGATGAATGAATCTAACAATTTCTTCGGATATCCATAATGGTTGGTTCACTTTGCTAATTCCCGCAACGCATTCTTGTACTTATCAGCGATCGCCTTATAAGCCGCGATCGCACGACTCGATTCTGCCTGATTATTGGCAGTATCATTATCTGGAATTATTGGTTTTTTGCGGTCATTGATAAAGCGTAAAAATGTCAGAACATCTGGCAAAACATCATCGGGTAGTTCTCTGGCTAGGTCAATAATTTCTTGACGGATATCGGAATTCATGATGATCTCCTCTTGTCTATTTAGTCTACTTGAGTGGACTTTTGCTATCAGCCTTCAAATTCATTTCAAGGCGGGTCTAAAATTAGTCGCTCAGTCCGAACCGCTCTGGCGGTTGCTATATAATCCTAGAAAGTGTTAGTTGGGTTTCACTGCGTTACACCCAACCTACGGGAAGCGGCGTTACACCCCACCGACGGGAAGTTAGTTGGGTTTCACTGCGTTACACCCAACCTACGGGAAGCCGCTGTCAGCTATTCCCGCTTCCACCATTTGCCTGACATAAATCGAATACATCAGGTCATCCCAAGTCGAATTATCGGGAAGTTCATCAATCAGGCGTTTGGCTTCTTGTTTAATATTGGTATTTTCCATGATTCATTCCTCAATGAGGTTCAGTTAAAATTATCATCCTAGTTGCCCTAACTATTCGGAACGCGATCGCAATCGTGCCGTGATAATTAACTCGGCATTCTGGGGGTCAAATTCTATGGCAGTCACCACATAACGACTATAAATTATGTTCCTCATCCCCCTCGGAACACCGGGTTCATCATCTACTGCGATAACCGCTTCTGGTGCGATCGCCAAAATGCCTTTACAGCCTGTTCAGAAATCATCTGATCGCCTCTCAAAGTCCCTCTCCTCTCTGGGATCCAGATTTAGGGTGAGGGCAATGTATTAAGCGATCGCCAAAAGGCCTTTACAGCCTGTTCAGAAATCATCTGATCGCCTCTCAAAGTCCCTCTCCTCT